>JANJFQ010000184.1 GCA_025435355.1 Candidatus Methanophagales archaeon
TGGAACCGCAGATGCTGTTAAAATGAGTGATAACAGAACTATACCTCCAAAAACAGCCAATATAACCCCCTTATCACACCCATGATTTTGCTCACCTCTCGGTGTCCGAGAGTATCAATGGTGGCTTATGATAAAAGCAGTATAAATAAGTTTAAGGAAAACCAACATATGTTGAGAACATAGGGATTATGCACCATCATTCAGTTAAGTACCGCGTACGTTCATCACGAAATACGCCTCAATTTAGCTATTAGCTTTTCGATTTCTCCTGCAACAATTTTCTCGCATCGGTAGGGTAATCTCTCACTCAGCATCCTTTGCAGCCATGCCGCTCATTATACTCACGGAAAAAAATCGAAAACTTAATAAAGCGATAAAACACACACCGTAGATGGTGATAAAAATGGCAGAAACCATAGTACTCTGTAAGGATGGGACGATAAACTCATATTTGAGTGCTCTTATCGTCGCTACCAATATGAAAAAGGCAGGGGAGGATATAGCAGTAGTATTTATGCAGGAAGGTCTGGCAGCGCTGGTGGATAAGAAGTACCGGTATGATCCGGGGTTAGAAGGCTATGCGGAAGATATAAAGAAGAATGCAGCGGAGATGGGTGTTCCTTCAGACCCATACGAACTGCTAAAAATGGCGAGCGGTGCTGGCGTGCCGCTATATGCCTGCTATGCATGGATGAAACTCTTAGGCGGAAAACCACCACGGTTTGAAATCCCGGAAGGACTGCAAAAGCTGGAGTTAAAAGACCTGCTGGAAGCATTGGGCAAAGCAAAGAAAGTCATCACACTTTAATTTGCCCTTTCCTTCTTTTTTTTCGGCGGTGACATGATATGGTCAAACAAATAAACTCTAAAAAAGTATAATAATCAAAATGCTTTGTATTGGGGGATAGGTGTGAGCAAAGACATATAGAACTTACAGCGTTTATTCGTCATGGAAAAATTATCTGAAGAAACTTTGATGATACAGTGCGCTGAGGCGATAGTAGAGATAAAAGACGGCTTCGTGTATAAGAGGAGAATAGAGAAGCGATACAGAGTAAAGGAGATAGACGAGCGGATAAGAAGAGAAAGGACGAAAAGCGAAGCGAAAATAATATCAGAAGCGAGAAGAAAAGGCGTGCCTACCCCTATTATCTTCGATATTACCGATTACGAACTCGTAATGGAGCGAATAGAAGGGGATTTAGCAAGGGAAGTGATAAATGACGCGATAAGCGAGCGAATAGGCGAATTCGTTGGCATCTTGCACAAAAATTCAATTATTCATAGCGATTTAACCACTTCCAATATTATTGTGAGCACAGATAACATCATCTATTTTATAGATTTCGGGTTATCCTTTATCGAATCGAGCACAGAAGCAAAAGGCGTGGACGTCCACGTGTTTTTCCAAAGCCTTAGAGGCACGCATGAATCGTATGAACAATTAAAACGGTCGTTTATAAAGGGTTACCGGAGAACTTTTCCGAATGCATCGCACGTATTGAAAAGAGTAAAGGAGATAGAACGGAGAGGGAGGTATGTGGAGCGAAAGTGAAAAGTTCTTCTGAAACGAATTCAATTATCAATCGCATTTTTTTCTGAATTTTTTATTGTATATTGCATAGCTTATCGCTACGAGCACACAAAATGCCATTAAAATATACGTGATTTGATGCAGGTATCGATGTATCAACTCCTGGTTCACTCCTACAAAATAACCCAGCAGAGCTAATATTGTTACCCAGATTCCCGCTCCTGCTACTGTGAAGGTGATGAAGTTTAAAATAGGCATTCTTGTTACGCCGGGAGGAAACGAAATATACTGTCGAACACCAGGAATAAGTCGTCCTATAAATGTGATGATTTCACCGTGTTTATTGAACAGGTTCTCCGCTCTTACCAGTCTTTTCTCACTCAAAAACATAAATTTGCCGTATTTCATCAAAAATAGCCTACCAAGTTTATAGCCCAGATAGTAATTGAAAATGGCACCCAATACACTTCCTACAATACCACATATAACTACTATAAATAAATTCATCTCCCCCATAGAGCTTAGATAACCTGAGGGAATCATCACAACCTCAGAGGGAAAAGGAAAAAAGGAACTTTCCAAAAACATCAATCCAACTATACCAAAATATCCTAAATCCGAGACTATTTCAACAACGAAAGAAGCGATTTCCTGTAATGCCCCCCAGATGCTCTCGGTCCCGGATAACATGGCAAAACTGAACAACATAATCCTTTGTTATGCAATGCACATTTATAAAATAGTATTTACTTCTCTTCCGCCTCGGTCTTTTTCTCGTGTAACACCCATCCCGCAGCATCTATTTTTCCGTTCGGTAATACAACTATTGTTCCATCACCTGTCTTTAAGCGCGTTTTTCTGAGCGTAACATCAATAATCTCGCCTCGATAGTTCATCGTCTCAATTTCATCACCAATATTAAAGTGCCTGTCTAACAGGAGGAATATCCCCGCCACCGCATCGCTTAAGGCATCTTTAACGGCTAAGGCAACAGCAGCCCCAACCAAAACGGAGGCACCTATGAGAGGATAAAGAATTTCTCCTAATTTCAGTTCCGCGGTGACATATATCAAAACAGCGAACCATAAACCATACACTATGATTCTTCGCACGAGATTCTGCGTATCCTTAGGCAGAACGGTAGTGCTTAAGAATCTCCTAATAAGCCTTTTAATTAAACCAATTACAAAGAAACCGACTACCAGGACCAGTATCACTTTCAAATATGGCCCAACCGCTTGAAAAAGATTCAATATATCCGTCAGATTCATCTATAATCACCTATCCTGAAATCTGGATAATCCGGAAACCGATGTGTCTTCTTTTCTTCCATTTCCTTCTCACTTTATTCCATTTTTTAGGCAGATAAGAAATAGTAAGGATTACTTACATATGTCAAAAACATATGAAAATAGCAGGTGTCGAAAACATCAACTAAACCAAAAATCATATAAGTAATCATCGGTTCTGAAGTATAGAGAGAATGTAAAAAATCATGAAGTTCGATCCAAATCAGATAAGAGAAAAAACAAGCAAGGATTTCGAAGCCGCATGGATGGCGGGAGCAAAATACGCAAGTGAGAGAAGTCTCAATGAGAAATATCCGAGGTCTTTACTACGTTTAAGATGTGGAAAACCGCATCCGGTGTTTGAGACCATCCAAAAACTGAGAGATGCGTATCTGCGGCTCGGCTTCGCGGAAGTCATGAACCCGGTAATAATAG
>JANJFQ010000185.1 GCA_025435355.1 Candidatus Methanophagales archaeon
GGCATAAACTTAATTTTCAAAGAGTTAATCTCTTCTTCACCTTCATAATCTTCGGTTATCACCAGCCCCTCGTTTAGTTTGAACTTTTTCAGTCCCAATAACAGCGCATCTATCTCTCTTTTTTTCGTCTTTTCATCTTCTATGTTCCAACAAACCTGAATAACGCACTCTATTCTCATGCTCTTCTTAATAACGAAATCTACTTCTTTTGTATTTGATTTCCAATAGAATATTTCGATTAGTGGATTGTTTGAATATCTTCTTTTAAGTTCTATGAAAACCAAATTTTCTGCTAATCTCCCTAAGTTCTCTGAGACCCTTAAACCAATAGCATTAACCAGCCCATTGTCAATCACATAGACTTTTCTTGGACTTTTCTCTTGCTCTTTTAATGAGAAAGAGAGTCTTGAGAGGAAGTATATTAAACCTGAATGTTCAAGATAATAGGAAAATCTTTCCACCGTATGCAGAGGGATATTCAAGAATCCTTTTATGCTATTGAAGGTTATTGGGTTAGAAAAATTAGTAATATAATACTTGGCTAAAGTTTTCAATTTTAAAATCGCTCTAACTCTAAACCGTTCTACAACATCTCTTGAAATGATGTCACTAAAATATTCCACTAATATCCTGGTCTTCTCCGGCTTTAAAACAACTTCAGGAAAGCCCCCAAGTTCAAAGTACTCGTAAAAAAGTTTTTTTATTTCTATTCTTTTTGCCACCATGTCCAGCTCATCTCTTATTTCCAAGCCTCTAAACTCTAACAATTCTCTAAAACTTAATGGAAAGATAAATAAGGATAAGTGCCTCCCGGTTAGAAGTGTAGTAACTAAAAGTTTTGATGTAGAGCTTGTAACGATTATTTTAGCTTCCTTTCTTTCATGCAAACTTCTTACAAACCTTTCCCACTCGTTCACTCTCTGGACTTCATCCAAAAATATATAAGGTTCTGTCCCGGGATTTTGTTTAACTTTTTCTAAATAAGTCTCATAAATTTTGTGCAGCGTTTCAATGGAATATTCAGTAAATCTGTAGTCTTCAAAATTCACTATAAGTATATCTTTCCTTTCAACGTTCTTTTCAAGAAATTTTGCAAATTGAAGCAGCAATGTTGATTTTCCGCTCCTCCTGGGACCAATTATTTTGCAATTAATTGCTTAAAATACACAAGATTTTGAGCAATTACTACTCAACCACATACCCCAACTCCTCACAAATCGCTCTTCGCTCCTTCTTCTCTTCCTCTGTCTCTATTCTGTTCACCGACGTGCCATCAACCACGCCAATCACTGCCCGTCCAAGTTCGGTCTCGGCGACAATAACGTCCAGAGAGTTTGCAGAAGCCACGTAAATATTCGCAACTACGGGATTCGACTTCAAAACACTCATTACATTTATGGGAAATGCATTATCGAGCATAATAAAAAAAGTGTGAGAAGCGCCGATTCGGAGGCAGTTCTCACCCACTAACTCTTTTAGCCCTTCGTCATTCCCCGTAACCCGCGTCAATCTCGGCACCGCTTCGTTCATCGCAACTGCACATTTTATCCCCGGCACTGCGGTCAAAAGCGTCTTGAAAATGTCATCGCATGCGAAAACGGTGAAATTTCCCTGCCCGATTATTACCTGCTTCTCTTCTGGATTCTTTACCTCCACTCGCTCTATCTTTACCACTGCTGCCCCAACTTTAGCTCGCGTTTTCTCCATTGCTTAATGCTGGCTTCTAAAGCGGGTTTCCACTACTCCGTCATGCTTAGCGCTTCTTGTTCGCATACATCTATGCATACCTCACAATCGGTGCACTCCTCGTTGTTTACCACTGCATGTTGTTCTCGTCCATGAGGAGCACTGCTTGGCTCGTCTTCAACCAAACTTATGCACTCCACCGGACACTCCTCCATACATGCGCTCGTTCCCTTATCCTTCCTACCCGTACAGCCATCACACTTCTCCAAATCTACTAATACTCCCATTTCTTTCTCATCACCTATCCCCACCTTCTTTTTTCATCATATATATAAATTGCTATTTTTTTCTATCCCAAGATAAACCTCCTTTTCTCCTATTTTCCATTTCTTCTCGTAAATTTGCTCACCCTTCGCTGAACTCTCTTCTATACTCTCAGCAAGCGTCTCCTCACAGATATAATCCGCGAATTTATTTATCGCCTCTTTTACCTCCTCGTCACACTCGTACATAACCCTTATCTTCGCCGTGTATTCCAGGTCGAGGTCCTTCCTCATACCCTGTATTCTCCTCACGAGGTCTCTAACCACACCCTCATCTATTAGACTCTTGTCCAATCCAATGTCCAAAAATAAGGTTGTATCCTCATCCACCTCCACATGTTTATATTCTTCATCAGCACTAAACTCGTCCTTTTTAGTCACATCCTCTAATTTCACTTCACGAACGTTCAATTCATCCTTCACTATCCCCGCCAAAATCGCCACTTTCTCCTTCTTTCCCTTACCACAAACGACTACAACTTCCCTTAACGGTTGTCTTATCTTTATACCCGCATCTGACCTCGCTCGCCTACCTGCCTCTACTACTCCGGAAACCAGGTCCATCAAATCCTCCAACCCCGCTTCTATCAATGACTCATCTGGAGAGGGATAGTCGCAAAGATGCACACTTTCAAACTCGTCCCTCGCTATATTCTGATAGATGTATTCGGTGATGAAAGGCACAAAAGGAGCGAGCAATTTGCACAAAGAAACAAGAATCTCGAACAGCGTTAAATATGCACAATCCTTATCAAAGTTTTCCTCGGGAATCCAGAACCGCCTCCTTGACCTTCTTATATACCAGTTGCTCAGGTCGTTAATCACAAAATCTTCTATTTTCCTCGCTGCAACGTGAATCTCAAACCGTTCAATTGAATCAATTACTTCCTTCGTGAGTGTGTTCAGCCTCGATATAATCCACCTATCCATTGCATTCCGCTGCTCCACTGCGATTTTCTTCTCCTTCGGGCTGAAATTATCTATGGCGGCGTAAGTAACGAAGAAGAAATAGGAGTTCCAGAGCGTGTTCAAGAACTTCTTTTGCTTCTCTATTATCGCATGCTCGGAGAACCTTATGTCATCTGATGGAGAACCTGCAGTGAAGAAATACCATCTCAACGCATCTGCCCCTTCATTATCAAATATAGCATTTATATCAACCACGTTTCCCTTGCTCTTACTCATCTTCACTCCTTTCTCGTCCAGTATATGCCCCAGCGAAAGCACGTTTAGATAGGG
>JANJFQ010000060.1 GCA_025435355.1 Candidatus Methanophagales archaeon
AATCCGCTGGTTATGAAAACTGATTCTACGGTCGCTGACGTCTGTTCCACTATTCATCGTCATTTCGTTGAGAAGTTCCGATATGCACGCATCTGGGGACAGTCAGTGAAGCATGGCGGTCAGCGTGTAGGTCTTTCGCATGTGCTCGCGGACGGAGACGTAGTGGGCGTAGTGGTGCGGAAATAACTTCGATATATTTGTTTAGCTAACCACAAGATTACACAGATTTTCACGAGATTACATTAACTATGCAATTACTTTCTTTTTATCTTCATCTCCATTTTTATCTTTACCCTTTTCCTTCCACTGCAAGAAATTGCAATACGGACAGCCGAAATCCCATGTTTTACCCCTGCCTTTACCTTTTTTTATTATTTTTAACTTAAACAGGAAAGGATGCTCATCGCATTTATCTTTGGTCACAATCAGTCTCCCGTTTGGTGGTAGCGGCAAAGGGAAACTGCAGGCAGGATAATTGCTGCAGCCCACGAATCTCTTACCTCGCTTAGATTTCATCAATAAAAGATCCGCACCACATTCCGGGCATGTTCCCACGATTTTATCGCTCTTTATGGCTTCTTTAAGTGATTTCCCTATTTCCTCGCGGTTCTCCATCATCACCTTGAACACCGCGTTCAACATCTTCCTCGAATCATCCGCAACTTCTTTCTTTTTTCGTTTACCATCACTTATCCCGTCCATCTCCTGCTCCAGCGTTCCTGTCATCTCCGGCTTCGTTATCATCGCAGCATATTTCTCTAAGGAATCAATAAGTGCGAATGCCTTTTCCGTGGGTTTAGCGGGATTGCCCTGCACGTACATGCGGTCATACAGCTTCCCTATTATCTCGTGTCGCGTACTCTTCGTGCCAAGCCCCAAATCTTCCATCTTTTTTATTAGCCCTGCTTGTGAAATCCTGTTCGGCGGCTTTGTTTCCTTATCTTCCATCTCTAAATCCTCAACTATTACTTTATCTCCCTCTTTTAATTTCGGTAATGTCAATTCCTCCTTCTTCTGATAAGGATATACCGCGAGGAATCCCTGCTCCTTCAATTCTTTTCCCTTTGCTTCCAATGGCTCGCTCCCTATCTCTATCTTTACATCTGTATCTTCCCATTTTGCGGGATCCGAAAGCGTAGCTAAAAATCGCCGAACCACGAGTTCATATATCTTCCACTTATCCTTATCAAGCTTCTCTTTGGACGTTTCCGCTACCGGATGTATAGGGGGGTGGTCAGTAGTCTTCTTTTTACCCGCGGTTGGCTTTAATTTCTTCTTCTTTAATAGTAGTTTGGCATGTTCACCAAATTCTTCGTGCCCATGAAACATCTTTACTAACGCCTTTAAATCCAGCGTGTCTGGATATGTGGTATTATCAGTGCGGTGATATGAGATGAGTCCATCGAGATATAGGCTCTGTGCGATGTTCATCGCTCTCCTCGGTGTGTATCCGATAGAAGAAGCAGCTCTTATGAATCCTGTTGTATCGAAAGGAGCGGGTGGCTTGTCAACCCGCAACTTCGTCTTCACAGCACGAACAATTCCGCTCTTTGCTGCTTCTATTCTCGACCTTATCCCATCTGCTTCTTCGCTTTCCCAAAACTTACGCTTTTCATGCGTTACATCGAAAATCTCGCCCTTTTCCGTCTTTAATTTCGCATGCAGTTCCCAGTACTTGCGAGATATAAATTTCTCTATTTCCTTTTCCTTCTCCACCAGCAATGCAAGCGTAGGAGATTGCACGCGTCCAACGGAAAAGAAGTCGTCACCCACGTGATTCGCAGATAAAGAAACAAACACTGTTAGAGATGCCCCCCATATCAAGTCTATTATCTGTCTCGCTTCGGCTGATGCCGCTAAGTTATGATCAACTTCACTTCTTGCCGCGAAGCTTTCTTTTATGTCCTTCTCGGTTATCGCACTGTATCGCATCCGGTCAACTTTCACATTAGGGTTTATTTTTTTGATAATGCGGAGAGCTTCAACGCCTATTAACTCACCTTCGCGGTCATAATCCGTTGCCAGGGTAATTGCATCAGCGTCTCTCGCTATCTGCTGCAATGCTTTAACCACTTCTATTTTTATCGGAACCACTACTAAATCAGCATCTATTAACTTATAAGCGTTTGTTATGCTCCAATTTTTATATGCTTTTGGGACATCCCATTGAATTATATGCCCACTTAGCCCTATAACTACTTTCCCATCGAATTCGTGTGCCTCTATATTCCCTATCTTTCTCTTCTTAGCGCTACCATTCGATAGAATTGAAGCGATTTTTCTTGCCGTTGTCCCCTTCTCTGTGATTATGTAGTGCATGATATTGCTTCCCAACGATTTATTTTTATAGCTTGATAGTAAACCTTTCCTTTAAAAATAAACCTTTACCAAAGAAAGAAACAATTTTGATTATTTATTCACTCACGTAAGAGGCACCGTAAAACAAACCGCACATCCTTTACCCTTTTCTGATTCTATCCAGATACGACCTCCGTGCACCTCGATTATTCGTTTCACGATGGCGAGCCCGGCACCTGTTCCCTTGCTACTCTTGTCCACCTTGTAGAAAAGCTCGAACACCCTCTCATGCAGACTCTTGTCTATTCCTATTCCGTTATCCTTCACAAAGAACACGGTCTCTTCGCCATCCACACGATAACCAATATCAATTTTTGGATGAGGTTGTTCACCCATGTAATTTATGCTGTTCGCAATCAGGTTCACCAGCACCTCTACTATCCTCATGCAGTCCACGTGAACAGTCGGGAAATCCTCAACCACAGATACTTCAACCCCGCTTGATTTTATTTGCTCTGTTGTTTGCTCCAGTGCTTCTTGAACAAGTTCGTCGAAAGGCACGTCTTCCGGCGGATTCACCACACGACCGATACGAGATAGTTGCAGCGTGTCATGCAACAGGTGTTCCATTTTTGTTATTCCCTTTTCTATGTACTTCAAGTCGCTTTCCACTTTCTCTTCTTCATTCCGCTCTAAATCTCCTCTGAGCATGTCAGCAAAACCCTGAATGGTAACAAGCGGCGACCTTAAGTCGTGAGAGACGGTGTAGGTGAAACTTTCCATTTCGGCGTTCTTTGCCGCAAGCTCTTTCAGGAAGATTTCTCGTTCCTCTTCCACCCGCTTCCGCTTGGTGATGTCGCGGACTACTGCCAATAGATGCGGTTTCCCCTTGTAGTTAAACGGAGTGCCGTGCACTTCAATATTAATAGTGCTGCCATCCTTCCGGACATCAACCGATTCGGTATGGAACTGAAGGCCGGACTTGACTTGCTCCTCGAGCTTCTCGAAGAGATGGTAATAATCAGGGTGAACAACGTCTTTTCCTGAGAGTCCGATGAATTCTTCATAGGGATATCCATACATTTTGCAGGCGGCGGGATTGACTTCGAGAACCCTCTCAGCTTTCGGGTCATAGATCAGGAAGGCCTCACTAGCCGACTCGAAAATACCCCGATATTGTTCTTCACGCTCCCTCAGTGTCGCCTCCATCAGCTTGCGCTCGGTGATGTCGGAGAAAACGCCATCAGCATACATTACACCATCTTTTTCATATGCAACAATTGACTTATCGTGCAGCCAAATCCACTTTCCATCTTTTTTCTTAATCCTGTAATCCATATCAAACCGAAAGCCCTTTTCAAATAATGCTTTATATGCCTCTTTCACTTTTTTAACATCATCAGGATGAATTCTCCCAAACCAGAGACGATCGCCTCCCTTATAAATTTCTTCTGGACTGTACCCATAAACTTTTTCTACATTTGGACTGATGAAAGTGGTGTTGCCGTTACAATCAGTCGTCCATGTGACATCAGGAATATTTGTAACTAGCGACCGATATTTTTCCTCACTCTTCCGCAACGCCTGTTCTGTCTTCTTGTGCCCGGTGATGTCTCTAAATATCGTTAATTTTGATATAGTACCGTCAACATTTCTCAGAGGTGTCTCAATAAGGTCATAAGTCCTGTTCATCCTGCGTGAGTGCCACTCCCATCGTACACCCTTTCCCTTCATTATCTCTGAAATTTTGCACAGAGAACAGGGTTCCTCCCTCTCATGAAACACTTCATAGCAAATACCACCGACCTGGTCTCCAAAATCATCCATCAAAACTTTATTCATAAACTCTATTTCATAGTCTTTTGATACAATGTATATGCCGTCAACCATGTTTTCAAATATCAAATTCAGGTTGTCTCGTTCTTCTTTTATCCGCTCCTCCAACACCACTTCTTTTGTTATATCCCGGCTCACACGGACAGTGCCAGTCGGCACGCCATCTTTATCCTTTAACAATGCCGCGGACATGCTAATAGGAACGGGCTTACCATCCTTACGCAACACGATTGTCCGGTAGTTTTTAATCTCTCCTTCCCTCCGCACACTTTCCATTATCCTGTCCGCTTCTTCAGCGTCAGCAAAAAAGTTCCTGTTGGATGTTCCTATCACCTCATCTGCGGTATAACCCACGAATTCTTCTGCTGCTTTGTTCCAGGAACGCACAATTCCTTTCATATCCACAACAACAATAGCATCCGCAGAACTCCTAATAATATTATTCAAATACTCTTCTGTTTCTCTTAGTTGCTTCTCGGACGTTCGCAACTCCTCTTCCGCATGCTTGCGCTCGGTGATGTCGAATGTTATTCCAACCATACCGATAACGTTACCATCAGAATCAAAGAAAGGAGTTTTGCTTGTGGAAACCCACATTTTTTTACCCTCTGCTCCAGTAACAGGCTCCTCGATATTGTATTTTGGTTCACCTGATTCCATCACTTCTTGATCACATTTCCTATAAAAGTCTGCCTCTTCCTTTGGGAAGAAATCATAATCTGTTTTCCCGGCTATTTCATCTATGGGAGTACCAGTTAGATCTGCAAAAGCCTTGTTTACTGCAATATACTTATCATTCCTGTCTTTGAAATATACAAATGCCGGTATAGTAGAGAGCAGAGCTTTTTGTTCCTCAGATTTTTGCCTTAGAGTCTCCTCCGCTCGCTTGCGCTCGGTGATGTCCACTGCGGACCCTATTATGCTCGTAACGTTGCCATCCGCATCTTTTAGTGGTATTTTATCGGTTCTCACCCCTCTCTTTCCTTCCGCCGTGTGGAATTCTCCAATTATTTGCCGTTCTTTTTCTACCTCTGCTAATTTATCCTCCGTTCTCTTTTTCTCTGCTTCTCTTAGTATTATATGCGCCGATGTCCCGTACATGCTTTTTGCGTCTTCACCTTTCTGTAGATAGTGTTTTGCTCCTTTGTTCAATGCTTCCATCGCTACTTCTTCCCTCCCTTTCCCCGTGAGCATAATAAACGGAATCGTGCTCCCACTCTGTCGAAGGTTCTGGAGGAATTCCAGACCGTCCATCCAGGGCATCTGATAATCAGAGATTACTACGTCGTATTTACCACCATTCAAGCGCTCTATGCCTTCTTCAGCCGAGGAGGTGGTATCTATACTAAAATTCTCATTTTCACGTGCCAAAAAGACCGTTGTCAACGCAAGGAAATCAGGCTCATCATCGACGAGCAGTACCTTTATCTCCTTTTGTTCTTCTTCTCCATTCATATGATATTAACCCACATTCATCAACCCACCAATAATCTATGTCATATCCTAAGAATATTTAACTTGTATTTGTATATAAAAAGCTTCGGATGAATTGAATTTCTTAACGAATGTTTGTTTTAGTCTTTATAACAGATATTTGAAAAATTTGTATTTGTAATCTTGTGGTTATAATAGCCATAGAATATCCCTCTTTAAAGCTGTTAGCCTTTCTTGTCTTTCCAGGAGGTCCAGCGACTCAAAAATCTTTGATGAAATCGTGGCTGAGCTAATGAGATGTAAACTATTTGTGTTCTCTGTGGACTCAACGGTAAACAATTCAAGAGTTTTGATTATTCACGTAAGCGGCAACGCAAAACAAACCGCACATCCTTTACCCTTTTCTGATTCTATCCAGATACGACCTCCGTGCACCTCGATTATTCGTTTCACGATTGCCAACCCGGCACCTGTTCCTTTGCTATTTCTATCCATCTTGTAAAACAATCCGAACACTTTCTCGTGCTGGCTCTTGTCTATTCCTATTCCGTTATCCTTCACGAAGAACACGGTCTCTTCGCCATCCACACGATAACCAATATCAATTTTTGGATGGTGTGGTTGTTCACCCCTGTACTTTATGCAGTTCTCAATCAGGTTCACAAGCACCTCGATTATCCTTATCCGGTCCACTTGAACAGTCGGGAAGTCCTCAGCCGCGGATACTTCAACCCCGCTCGATTTTATATCTTCTGCTGTTTGCTCCAGTGCCTCCTGAACAAGTTCGCCAAAAGGCACATCTTCCGGCGGATTCACCACACGACCGATACGCGAGAGTTGCAGTGTGTCACTCAAAAGGCGGTCCATCTTTGTAGTGGCCTCTTTTATGAACTTCAAATCGGCTTCCACTTTTTCTCTATTATTCTGTCCTATATCATTTTGTAGCGTGCTTGCAAAACCATGAATGGTAACAAGCGGCGATCTTAAGTCGTGAGATACCGTGTAGGTGAACCGCTCCATCTCGGCGTTCTTTGCTTCAAGCTCCTTTATAAGTCCCTCTCGTTCCTCCTCTGCTCGCTTTTGCTCTGTTATATCTCTGCTCACACAGACAATGCCAATCGGCACGCCATTTTTGTCCTTTAACAATGATGCGGACATGCTGATATGAACGGGCTTCCCATCCTTCCTCAACACGGTTGTCCGATAGTTTTTAACCTCTCCTTCCCTCAGCACACGTTCCTTTATCCTGTCCGCTTCTTCAGAGTCTGCGAAAAATTTGCTGTTGGATGTCCCTATTACCTCATCAGCGCGATAATCCATGATGCCCTCTGCACTCTTATTCCAGTCTCGCACAATCCCATTCATGTCCACGACCGTAATCGTGTCCGCAGAACTCTCAATTACATTATTCAAATAATTTTTTGTTTCTCTTAGCTGCTTCTCGGACGTTCGCAACTCCTCTTCCGCATGCTTTCTCCGTGATATATCAGAAATGGTAGCAACGGCTCCTTTCGCATGATCAGATGGGTCTATAAAACAAATTGTTATGTAGCCATCGAATAGAGAACCATCTTTTCGTTTAAGTTTTGCATCAACTTCGGCTATTTTACCCTTTTCAAAATTTTCTTTGAGTATTTGGCTAACTCGTTCATATTCTTCTTCTGAGGCATAAATTACACTGGTACTCAGGCCTATATAATGATCTTCGTGTGGCTCAAACCCGAACATTGTCATCATGTTTTGATTAGTCCAACCAAGCTTTCTATCACCACCCGGCCCCATTTCAACAACACCTATTCCAATAGGGGAGGTAGATAAGATATTATTCCGTAGTTTCTCGCTCTCCTGCAACATCTCTTCCGCCTTCTTGTGCTCGGTGATGTCCACTGCGGACCCTATTATGCTCGTAACGTTGCCATCCGCATCTTTTAGAGGTATTTTGTCGGTTCTCACCCATCTCTTTCCTTTCGGCGTGCGGAATTCTCCAATTATTCCTATCTTCGGTCTTCCACTTTTCACGAGTTCTTTGTCGCTTTTGATGTAGGATTCAGCTTCTTCCGAAAAAATCTCTCTGGTTGATTTGCCTTTGAAATACGCCGCATTCATCTCACATACATCTGCAAGAAGCTTGTTTACATAAATGAAAGTGCTGTCCCTGTCAATGTGGAATATCATTGTCGGCAATGAATCCAGAATTATTTGCCGTTCTTTTTCTACCTCTGCTAATTTATCCTCCGTTCTTTTTTTCTCTACTTCTTTTCTTATTACATGCGCCAATGTCCCGTACATGCTTTTTGCGTCTTCACCTTTCGGTAGATAGTGGTTTGCTCCTTTGTTCAATGCTTCCATCGCTACTACTTCTCTTCCTTTCCCCGTGAGCATAATGAACGGAATCGTGCTTCCACTCTGTCGAAGGTTCTGGAGGAATTCCAGACCATTCATCCCGGGCATCTGATAGTCGGAGATTACCACGTCGTACTTACCGTCCTTCAAGCGCTCCATGCCTTCTTCTGCCGAGGAGGTGGTATCTATACTAAAATTCTCCTTTTCACGTGCCAAAAAGACCGTTATCAACGCAAGGAAATCAGGCTCATCATCTACGAGCAGTACCTTTATTTCCTTTTGTTCTTCTTCCCCACACATCTAATAATGTTTGATAACAGATATGATAAAAGTTCCCACTGAGTCGAATTTTTTACAATTTTCCGTATTTTTTTTAGGGGGTATGTTAAAATTTTTTATTGCATAGTTTGGTGATAAGGAACTAAACAAAAGCATATCCGATTTTAGGAATAAATTCTTTCTTCCTCGATAACGTCTGCGGAATAAAACATTTATCATTCTGTATTTCAACCTCAAACGCCTTTTCAATTATCCGCTTCTCTCCTTTAACCAGGACTTCTTCTCCCGTCTCCAGCGGATTCGTGATGAGGAGAACTACTAAATTGTATCGCTTCTCCGCACATAATTTCTCCATTTCTAATTTGATCTCACTCTCTTTAGCCCTTACCTCTTCTTTATCTATAACCATTATTTGACTCACGGCAATTTTTTTATCACCCAGCGAATATTCCTTAAAATCTTGAAATAGGATTTCTTTGGCTGTTTTTCCTTTAATGTTTATACTTGCCGCCAGGAGTTCTTTCCCGTATTCCTCTATTTTAATATCTGCAATACGAGCCAATTTACGAGCTACTTCTTTATCGCGTTCCGTTGTTGTTGATAAAGTCAAAATTAAAGTATCAGATAAAATTCCGGAGAGAAGTAATCCCGCTATATCTTGAGGAATGGCAATCCGATGAAGAAACATTAATTCTGCAATAATTGTGCCTGTGCTACCGATAGGTTCATTGCAAACGTGAATGGGCATTAGTGTAGCTATGTCTCCGACTCTATGATGGTCGATAATTTCTAATATATCTGCCTCTTGCACGCCGTCAACCGCCTGCGGTGTTTCATTATGGTCAACCAAAATAACTTTTTTTCTTATTGGGTGAAGTAAATCTGTCCGTGTGACTATGCTGATTAAGTGATTGTCACCGTCTATAATTAACGAACAGCGATATTTTGATTCTACCACCCTCTGCTTTATTTCTGAAATTAGAGTATAAAGTCCAGCTACCGGGACATCCTTTGACATTATAAAATAAAGAGGCGTGGATAAATCGAGTAATCTTGCGGTAGTAAAGGTATCGTGAGGAGAAGAAATGATTAAAGTTCCCTTTTTAGTTGCTAACCTATTGACTTCGTGGCTAATTGCAGAATCGCCCGTGATTATAAGAGCCGAGCATCCAGAATTGATCAACTCTATTTGAATATCGGACCTATCGCCTAAAATAACGACGTCACCAGCTTGGGTTTTGTTTAAAATCGTCGTTTTTTGCATTGCTGCGATGAACACCCTACCTGTTAATTTGTCAATCTTCTTTGGATTTGCAATTACTTTCCCATTTAAGGTGCTGATTAAGATATTCAGGTCAACCGGTGTGGTTGATAAGTCCCCGAATCCCAAATTATCTATGTAATATTCCGCGATGTCCTTTAGACCTACAATTCCCAATAGCTTTTTACTGGCGTCTATAACCGGAACAGTACGGATATTTTTTTCTTTCATTAAAGAGGCCACATCCCTTATCGAGCCATTTGGTGATGCTGCAATAGGTTTTTTCAATTCCATATCGCTTACGGTAGCTGCAAGACTTTCTATCTCCATAGGCGACTCAATTTTAAATTTTTCGAGCACAAATTCTGTTTCGCTATTTAAATCCCCTGCCCTGGCAGGAACATAAAGGCATTTCTTATCCAGAACATTTTTAAAGTATGCATAGCCAATAGCTGAACAGATGGAATCGGAATCCGGATTTTTGTGCCCGATAATAAAGACTCGCTTCTGATTGCTCAACATTTTTCTCTTACTATTTCTATTTATTATTCGTAATGCATTTATTGTATTTGACATTGCTTGGTTAAATGCTTAATTTAAGACCGGTAGAAGTTGCAAAAGGGGGAAAAAACACTCTTATAGGAAGAGCTACCGTAAAGGAGGCTTTTTTATACAAGCATCTTGAGGAAAGGAAGAAAGTGAGGTGTGGAACCTGTGAAAGGTTCTGCGAAATTGATGCAGGCAAATTAGGATTCTGCAAAACACGGATGAACATTGATGGAACTCTCTATACCTTAGAATACGGCGATATTTCTTCTATAAGTGCGAATCCAATAGAGAAGAAACCTTTTTTCCATTTCTTCCCGGGCAGCAAAGCATTAACGGTTGGCAGTTCCGGCTGCAATTTCTCCTGCCCCTGGTGTCAGAACTGGGACATTAGTAAATCCATTCCGAATCCAGCGAGGGGTAATTATATTTCGCCAGAGCGATTCGTGCAAATGGTAAAGGAAATGGGATGCCTGGGGACTTCTATATCCTTTAACGAGCCAACTTTGCTTTTTGAATACTCACTTGACGTCTTTGAACTCGCAAAAAAGGCGGGCTATTATAATACATACGTAACGAATGGCTACATGAGCTCTGATGCGCTACGGTTGCTGGTGGAGTACGGGTTAGATGCGATGAATGTGGATTTAAAAGGTTGTGAGGAAGCAGTGGGGAAATATTGCGGTGCGGACGTTGAGAAAGTATGGCGAAATATAGTGGATGCAAAAGAAAGGGGAGTTCATGTTGAGATTACAACGCTCATTATACCACGCGTGAACGATGGTGAGGAATGCGTGAGAAGCATAGCTTCAAGAATCAGGAAGAACGTCGGGGAAAATACACCCTGGCACGTAACACAATACTATCCGGCTTATAAGTCGCCGCGTGAAGTCGGTCTTTACGAGGGACGGACACCTGTTAGAACACTGGAGCGTGCGTGGGAAATAGGAAAAGAAGAAGGCTTGAATTACGTCTATCTCGGCAATGTCCCAGGGCATCCTTATGAAAATACTTATTGTCCACGGTGCGGCGAGCTGTTAATCAAGCGATACGGTTTTGATGTAGTTCAGAATCGCATCACGCCTGGAAATAAATGCCCGGAGTGTGGAGCGGCTATCCGTATCTGCTCAAAATACGGTGGAATTTTGAACGGACAATAAGGGAATTGCAAAGGAATAAGATTTATAAAAGGTGAGGTTGAAATTATATTTGACCAGATAAATGGTGAATGGCGGATAAAGAAGGGGCATTTAAA
>JANJFQ010000061.1 GCA_025435355.1 Candidatus Methanophagales archaeon
CGCCTTATGAAAAGATAACCTTTTTCGGGCTTCTTCTGTTAGAATAAACTTTCACCACCATATCTGTTTATATAGTTTTAAATTCAATGTAAAGTAAAAGTAAAAGAGGTCTAAGATGAGGTGAAGAGGATGGAAAGATGTGATAGATGCGGTAAGGAGATGGAAGAGTTAATAGATATGGGGGATGAAAAAATTTGTGAGGAATGCTGTGAGGCGAGGAGAGAAGAAGACGTAGGAATGAGCTGTGGATGTTTTGGATAATTAAAAACCAACATGCTTCTCAAATATGTCCAACGCGGAACAAGCGCGGCACTTCACACATCCAGCCTTGCTTTGTAAGTCCACTTTCAGGTATTTGTGGTTCATTTCTCCCTTGATTTAATTTCGTTAATCAGTTCATTTTTTGATGGAATCTGACTACGACATCCCGCACCACTAATGTCAACAGGGAGTAGTTCCGTTTCATCTAAGAATGATAATCCTTATTTCGTCTTCGTTCCTTACCGTTTCATCTTCTGTAACGATTTTGTCATTCTTTACGACGATAACCCCTACTGGATTGATGTCGAGCTCTTTTAAAAGATTCTCAATTGGCATATCCCTATTCCCGATTTTGATCTCTTTGATACCGCCATCTGGTAATGTTATTTTCATTCAAGTTTGCCCTCCTTTATCCTTTCGTTTATCTCTATTACGGTTTTATTGACCATCCTTCATCACCCCTAATTAACGATTGTTAAGCATAGGGGTACATAAAACTTTTGATTTTTTATTTTTTTCAATTTTATCTTCAATATTGCTTGGTTCGATTTTATCTTCTTTCATAAGATTCCTGTTGCCTAGGGAAATGTGATGATTTTTATACGTCGCCCTTGTACCCTTTCCTGGAATGGCTGTAAATGCGTCTGCTACGGGTATTTCCACTCCCTTTTCCTTTGCACTTTGGATTATCGCATCTCCTGCTCTGCCGGAGGATATGTTCTCCAGTAACATCCCCAGCGTTATAGTGGTGATAACGGTTGCAGAGGCTTCGTAGAATGTAGGGGCGGGGATGAAAAAGGTAGCGGCGACACTATAAAGGTATGCTGTCGTAGTGCTCAGGACCACGAGGGTATCAACAGTTGCGCTTCTATTCCTTAAGGCACCGTAAGCCCTTCTGTAAAAAGGCAACCCCACTACAAATTGGACTGGCGTGGCTAAGATGAAAAGTAGAAGGGTTTTCAGGGGAAATTCAAAGAATAGCTCAATAAGCACAATGGGGATTGTGAGAATAAGACCGAGGAAGAAAATCCGCCACTTTTTCCTTCTTTCTTCTTTCTCCTCTGCTTCTTTCTCAAATTCCTTAACTCTCTATCCAGCGTGTTCAACAGCATTTATGATTTCTTTCAATTCTGTCCATTCAGGATCGTATTCTAGGATTGCTTTTCTGGTAGTGAAATTGACTGCTGGGTTAGATACACCCTTTAATCGGGAAAGGGCTTTTTCAATCGTAGCGGCACAGCCCGGGCAATTCATCCCCTCTATTTGCAAGACCACCTTTTCATTGAGCTTTCTCGTCATATCAAAAATTCATCCCATTTTGCTTCTTTGCAGTGTCTTACCATTCCACTTGTAGATGCAATATGGTCTGCCATCTCCTGAATTCCAGGCACGCACTCCGGATGGACGACCACTTCTGCCTTTGGATGCTCCTTCTTTCCTTCCAACAGGTCATCAACCGAAATCTGATGATGCGTTGGGCACAAACCATACTCTGGAACCGGGACCACCCTCTTTGATGTCAGTTTCTCCACATACTTCGCAAGATTGTAATCAGGTCCAAATAGAATCGTATCTGCATCCATCGCTTCAATAATCTTTGGCGCGTTTGCAGACGTGCAGATGCAGTCCGAATAAGCCTTCTCCTCTGCTAAGGTATTGATATAAAGAACGACATCCGCCTCTGGATACCGCTCCTTCGCCTCAAATAGCTCCTCCATTGTGAGCATCTGCGCCATCGGGCAGATTGCACCTATGTTTGGTATCAGACTTTTAGTTGCTGGAGCATGCCATCATTCATTACTTTCATGTTTTTTACGCCTATCTTCCCATATCCGTAACCTTTATATATCCTCTCCTCGTTAATTAACAATTGTTATATGTAATTGTCATATATAAAAAAGAGGTAGTAGAATGAAAGCGCCATGTGAAGTAATCGTATGGGATGTATTGCCAGGCATACGCGCAGTGCTCACAGAAGAATTGGTTAAGCGGGGATTACCACAACAAGAGATTTCTATAATTCTTGGGATTACACCGGCAGCCGTCTCTCAATACGTATCAAAGAAGAGAGGCTATAAGATTGAATTTCAAGATGCGGTGAAGGATGATATAAAAAGACTTGCAAACGATATCATACAGGGGGATGTAGATAACTTGTGTCTGAGAATCTGTGAGATATGCATGAAGCTTAGGATAGATAGGACGGTTTGCAAATTGGATAAATGCGGTGTTGACGAGGAATGCAATTTCTGCATGAGTCTTGTTTCCTCGAGGGTGTGATAATATGTTCTATCGAATCACGTGAGGGAAATGAATAACTCGAAATTAGAAAAGTTGAGGGAAACAATAGCATCAAAAGGTAAGATTTTAGTCGCTTTTTCTGGTGGCGTTGACAGTGGACTCCTGCTGAAAATAGCGCACGATTTGCTCGGAGAAAATGTCTTCTGCGTCACCATAGACGCTGAAGTAATGCCGAGAAGCGAGTTAAATCACGCGGAAAAAATCGTAAGAGAGCTTGGTTGTGGCTATGAGGTGGTAAAATTCCCGATACTGGATAATAAAAACTTCGTTAAGAATTCAAGGGAGAGGTGTTATTACTGCAAAAAGGAGAGTTCAAAGATTTTAAAAAAGATAGCCTCGGATAAAGGGATAAAATACATAGCAGACGGCGTGAACCAGTCAGATTTTGATGAATATCGTCCTGGGATAAGAGCGAGTGATGAAGAAGGGATATGGCATCCATTCGTTGAGGTGGGGATTACAAAATCAGATATTCGCAAAATATCAAAGGAACTCGGCTTCTGGTTTTGGAATAAACCTTCTTCTGCGTGTTTAGCGACAAGGATACCTTATGGCGAGGCGGTTACGAGAGAAAGAGTGATGAAGGTCGAAAGAGCAGAAGAGGTCTTAAAAAGGGTGGGTTTTAAGCAGGTAAGGGTGAGGATGCACGGCGAGATTGCGAGGATAGAGGTAATGGAAGAACAACTCGAGCAGGTTTTCGGTTTGAGGGCTGAAATTATAAAAGAGTTGAAAGGAATAGGGTTTAAGTACATAACGATTGACCTCGGGGGATACAGAAGTGGGAGTATGGATGAAGTATGAACGATAACATAAGAGCAGATTTTCCAATACTGGAGAGTATAATTTACATGGACAGTGCGGCAACCAGCCTCACACCCGAACCCGTCTTAGAAGCTGCTTTAGAATATTACAGAGGATATAAAGCGAATGTTGGTCGTGGCGTCCACAGATTGACAAAGCGGGCATCACAAAAATATAATGATGCGCACAGAAAGGTTGGGGAATTCATTTGTGCAGAAGGAGGAGAGCTTATTTTTACGAAGAACACCACAGAAGCGATAAACATGGTTGCATCCGGATTGAAATGGAAGAGGGGGGACAGAGTCGTGACGACGTTAGAGGAGCATCACTCTAATTTCCTGCCATGGTTGAGGTTGAAGGAGAAAGGGGTAGTACTGGATATAGTGAAGCCAAACCAGGAGGGGCTATTGGAACCATTGGATTTTGAAGATGCGATTGACGATAGAACGAGATTGGTTGCGGTAACACATATATCAAATGTCTTAGGTACGATTTCGCCAATCAAAGAAATATCTGCGATTTGCAATGAGAATAATACATCATTGCTTGTTGATGGTGCTCAGTCCGCTCCTCATATCGGAATAGATGTAGAAGAGCTTGGTTGCGACTTCTTCGCATTTTCCGGGCATAAGATGCTTGCACCGACCGGGACGGGTGTTCTTTGGATGAAAGCTTCGGAAGGGATAGAGCCGAGCTTTTTTGGTGGTGGAATGATAGAGGATGTATCGCTAGACAATTATAAATTGGCTGTTGGCTACGAGCGATTTGAGGCTGGGACACCAAATATCTCGGGCTGTATCGGGCTTGGGAGGGCGGTAGATTATTTGAATGAAGTCGGTATGGGTGAGCTAAAGTCGCGTGAATCGAGATTGACAAGGAAGCTTTTGGAAGGGCTGCCGGAAATTGAAAATGTGCATGTATATGGCTCTACGAGTCTAAAGGATAGGATAGGCGTGGTATCATTTAATATAAAAGGCATAAATCCACACGATGTTGCACTTATGCTCGACGAAGCATCCGATATAATGGTTCGGTCTGGACATCATTGCTGCATGCCGCTGATGAAATATTTTGGACTTAAAGAGGGAACGGTCAGGGCTTCTCTGTATTTATACAACACAGAAGAGGAGGTAGATAAGTTTTTGGAGACGGTTGAGGAGATTACAAAGGTGGTTTAGATGCTAAAAGAGGTAAAATGCACGAAGTTCCACGATAGCGACTTTGTCGAGTCGAAGCATGAGGTCATAAAAGAAGAACCGTTATCAATTTTCATTAATGGAAGGCATTTCGTAACCACGATGATAAGCCCGCAGATGAAGGAGGAGTTCGTCATAGGTCATCTATTCTCTGAAGGCATTATAAGAGCGATTGAAGAACTGGAATCATTGCAGATCGAGGAGAGTATCGCAAACGTGATAATAAGCAGTCCTCTAAAGGTATTGGCGGCAAGAAAACTCATCGTTAGTGGATGTGGCGGCGCGACATCGTTCTTAAATGAATCAAAGCTCCCGAAGGTAACTTCTGATTTGAAAATTGATGCATTCGCGGTGTTTAAAGCCGTAAACTCTATTTCGGGGTCCGACCTGCACAGAATTACAGGAGGGGTGCACGTGGTTGGATTATTCGATAAGGGAGATCGAATATGCATATCCGAGGACATAGGGCGGCATAATGCCCTCGATAAGGTGATAGGCTACGGATTGACAAGGAATACTGATTTTGAAGAGACTTTTGTAGCTTGCACAGGTCGAATATCATCAGAAATGGCATTGAAGTGTTCGGTAGCAAATATTCCGGTGATAGCATCGAGAGGTGCTACAACGAGTTTGGCGATTGAAATCGCGGAGAAGACCGGGTTGTGTGTTATTGGGTTCGTGAGGAGCGAAAGGATGAATGTATATACAAATAGTGGGAGGTGCCAGTAGTGTCTAATGCACCGCTCAGTTAACGACAAAATCTAACCCTCTTTCTTCGTTGTTATCAATCTTTCGACCTCTTCTCTATTTTTAATCTTCAACACGAAAGTCCCATGACATGGTTTTATATACGGAAATATTACATAGGCATCTTCTACCCCTATCAAAATCGGCGGAACACCAATCAAATAAACATCGAACAATTTATATCCTGGCTTGACCTCGTAAACATCTTTGAAGTTCCTCGTTATATATTCCCTCCCTTCCTTAAACGAAATATCCGATAATAAAATCTCATAGTCCATCAATTCGATACAGCCCATCTTTTCACCTCCCTTATCCTTGCATCTATCTCTTTCTTCAGCGGAATCGGATTGTGAACGGATTTGGCAACGAGCTTCTCGCAGTTGAAATCAATTTGCCCGGCGAGGGCTTCGGCATCGTGGCCGAAAATGATAGCGAAGAGTTTTGCTTTTGATATGCTCTGGACAGTAGCAAGATATGATAACCCGGCATCGTTATGCACGAAGACGAAGCAAAAGTCGAAATCCTCCCTCTTTTCTGCAAGCGATTCTATGCATTTATCCAGTTTTATCATTGTCTCCGCATCTACGTAATGCCCTTCCGTATCCGAGACTTTTAGAAGCTCAAGGGCGGCATCTGTTCCAGCAACGAATACATCCATTCCGGCATTTTTTAGCCTGCTCGCAAGGTATAGTGCAATACTCGTCTGAACTGGCACTTCCGGACATCCCAAAAGGAACAATGCTTTTTTATTCATCTTCTTTTATCATGCTAAGAACATTTCATTTCATGGAGATTTTCTTTAATTATCTCTTTTGCATCTTGTTCTATAAACTAATCATATAACAAAGATTACCATCGCTATCGTTGCAATAAATTCTAATATCGTAACCTCTGTTCTCCAAAATATTTACCAAAAGATGCAAACATGGCCCCAACCACGCCATCCCGCAATAAAGAGTTTTTTCCGTAATTAGATATTTTGCGAAATAGAATGCCTATTTTTGATTATACCGCCCATCTGAACTTCTTTTTGTTGAGATTTTGAATTATGGGACAGCCTCTAAATTCCGGGGCATCCCTGGTGGGTTGAACTTCCCTTCTCTTTCATGCATCTTTTACTTTTCTTTCAAGTATTTTTGCGTGTAACGGATTGAGGATTTGCGAAGTTGCGAAACGAAGTGGAGCGATTTGGGTGAGCGGTAGCGAACCGCAAATCCCCTGTTATGTGACCGAACGACCGTAGGGAGCGACGAAGGAGCGACCACAGAGTTCCGAACCTCGCCCAAATTATCAATCCAATAATCCCAAAATCTTTTTCTGTTCATCGTTGCTTAACTTTTTCATCCCATCCTTAATGATCCATTTCGCATCCTTATTTGGATTTGCCTTAGCCCGTTTCGATAAGAATTCTGCTACCTCATCAGGATTCTTCTTGGTTCTTTCTCTTAAGATACATTCTCATCCATAACATTGTCACAAGCATAACAAAGAACAGCAAGCCAAGGACTTGAGTAACATTCATCTCCAATCGACCTAAGTAATCCAGTAGGATTAGAATACATACAAGTGATAGTGTTATCAACCATGAATATGCTGTTGCGAATGCACTTAACTTCCTTGTTCTCTCATCTGTTTTAGGCTTCTCTCCGTATCCGAAATATCTGGAAAGCCCTGTTGTGAAGCTTATTAATCCTGCAACCATCAATGTTATTACTATAACACAGTCCATATCCTTCCAGAATACCAAAAGAGCCACCGCTACAATCAGGAGTATTACCCCTAATCCTAATTCAAATGTATTCCATCTTTTTATTTCCATTTTCTTACCTCCTTTCATATTTTATTGTTTTCCATTTCTTGTATGTATTTATTCTTCATAAATTATTGCAAAAGCCCAAGCACTGTATTTAATGTCAATTATCTCTTTGTCCTGATTTTCTTTTAACCATTTATTTGCCTTTTTGTCAGACATAAAATATTTTACCTGTTTCATTTTTTCCATTTCACCTCCTAATTTTTTTATTTGGTATACCTTTAAGGTCACATACTAAGTACGGGCTTACAACTCAAGTTTCAATATGCATACTTTTTTGTCGTAAGGTATAATGAGCTTTTCGATTTTTTCCGATACCTCATTTTTGAGATGTAGACTCCATAAAAAGTTTTTGTAAAGCATTCATTTATTCATCCCCCCCTTATCTCTTTTATCCTCTTCAACGCTTCAATCGCATCTTCTCGCTTCAAATCCTTTTTGTCCTCTATCAAGAACTTCTTTAACCGTTCTAAAGCCATTATTTCCGGCTCATCTTCCGCAATGGCTAATATCCTTTCATAATCCCTCTCCGGGTAATACAACGATTTTGCAATATTCAATACCTTCTCCTTCACTTCTTTATTTATTATCCCGCTTTCTTCCGCGAGTCCGAGATTGTATCGTATATTCACCAGAGGTTCGGATAGCGGCTTGAAAGAGTCAGGTTCAAAAATCAATGCGACTTCATCGTCGGAAACCAGTTCTCCTTTTCTGTAAAGTTCATATACCTTTCCAACACCCTCCATACCATAAGAATCGAGTTCAGAAGCTCTCAAAGCACCCATACTCGATGCCCCTACTACTTTCACGCCGTTCTCCAACGCATACAGTATTTCACGATGTGCTATTGCACAAGCTTGAAAGAATACGCCATCTATCAATCCTATTATTTTTATCCCTTCTCGGACGGCATTGAAAATATCTCCTCTGCTCGCAGGTGGTCTATACTCCGCATCCAATATCGTATTTGCAGTTTCTACTTCAAGACTTGGTCCCAGGAACACGACCACTTTTTTTTCGTGCATTCTTACATCTCCGCCCTATCCGTTCACCATCCACTGCATACATCTCCAATCCCGGCACGATTACGCGTGCTACTGGCACTCCTATCTCTTCTCTCGTCAAATCCACTAATATCACTCGTTTTAATCCAACCGCCTTTAGCCGCTCCACCGTGTATTTTATATCGTCGAGAAAATCATTACTATCAAACGAAAAAGATTTCACGCTATCAGAATCATTATCCTCTGATATTTCAAACCAATGCTTGTTACTCTTCCGCATCCATTCATAACCCATTATCCTTCTCATATCCGCAGTCGCGGTGTCCTCTCTTGCACCATGTATTTGCGTGAGTCTGCTCTGGGCAACCTCTGTAATCGCCCTGTCTATCGCAACTCTCGCATCTGTATGCGTCCCCATCCCGATGGTGAGCAGTGCCGGGTCTCTCAGCATGAGATCATCAGAAACCGCTGCAAAAGTCGGCACGCCGACGTCACTCGTTATATCTCGTATAAGCAGTGAAACGTCCGCATCCGAAAATTTATCGCAGAGGTTCTGAATCTCACCTTCTCGAACGTCCACAACCACGCCCGTGTTTCGTGTTATTTCCACCAGCGACCACGCATCTCTTTCTACCACTTCTGCGAGACCGTGAAAAATCGCTTCTTCCATCTCGTTACCCGCCGCCAATCCGTTCGTATTCGTTCTGAACAGCCGGACTCTATCATATCTTGAAGGCAGAGGATGAAAAACCGCATTCGCAGGCACGTATATCCCCTCCTCTTGTATCAAATCATACCCCTCCACCCATGGGATACTAACTCCGTCGACTTCTTTCACATAATCCGGGAGAATCAATTCTCGCGGGTTTAAAACGTTCTCGCTTTCGTTAATTCCCGAATAACTATCCTCTAAAACCTTCCTGTCGTGAAACTCCGCGGAATATCGTTCTATCGCTTCCATCATTGCTGAAACTCTCGCTTCCTCCACCGTCGTCCCTTTACCATTATACACCGATATCGCACCCCCCTCGGCAGAAGGTCTTATGCTCGAAAACACCGGTATCCCTATCCTGTCAAGTCCGGTTATGTCTGCAACTCTTGTAACACCCGCAGCCGGCATCTTCGGCTCTATCCTGAATAAACTCTCCTCTGGAGGAACTGCACGATGCGTGCCCTTCTTATATCCCTTTTTACACGACTTAAGCTTCATCTCCATCCCTTGCCCTCTCTTCCCTTACCTGCCAATTACAGGCGAGGCGAAAACATCGCTATCTTGTAATTGCTCTATATCCTGTGGACTTATAAATCCTAAACTATAAATCCGAAATACTAAACGACCCCACAGTTTAGGATTTTGATATTAGGATTTAGGATTTTACGCCGCTCCCCTTTACAAGAACTTTGTCCAATGTCTCTTTCTCGATATCTTCAAAGAATATCGCCCTTCCAACTTCACCACGCAACCTTCTGACTTCTCTTAATCCCATAGCGCCTAAAACTTCAAGAAGCTGGTTTCTCCACGCGCTGATGAGATTTACTATGCGTTGTGCTCCCCACGGGGGTTCTACTTCCTTTAACTCTACCGGACATGACTGCGAATCATTAAGACAGTTCTTACAATATCGGCATTCAAGAGCGAAAAGAAGCGGCAGGTCAATAGCAGTCAAATCAGCCCCGCATATTATTGATTTAGCCACATGCTCTGCCATTGCGATACCTCCACTCACAATGAGCGTGACTTCATCCCGGATTTTGAGGTCCACCAGATGTCTGTGGACATCTTGGGTCATTTCCTTTATAAAGCCAGGCTGCGCAGCGTTTTTGGTCAAACTTTTTCTAAAAGTTTGTCCATTGATGTCTGCATAAAGATGAATGGCTTCTACGCCGGCATAAGTCAATTCCTCTACGATTTCCTCCACGTTATCACCAAACGGGACCCTTACAGAGACAATAGTTCCGGGATTTAGCATCTTAGCTTCGTTTATCACACTCAGAACGTTTTCTTCATATTCTAATTCAACCATCTTGCATATCTTAATCAAATCTGCTTCAAAGGTATGAAGTGTGAGGTGTGAGATGTGTGGTATGAGGTATGAACTCCCATTCCCTTCACTCTTAAACCACTCATCAGGCTCCATAATTATAAAGGTGCCTAAGTAAGAGGCTGCCTTCGCTATCGCGTTATATACACTCTCATATCTCTTGAATGGGAGTGTATTGAAGATTATCGGTATTGGTATGTTTAATGTAGGTGGGATTGGCGATGCGATTTCCGCGTGGGCATCAAATTTGATTGCAGGTAACTTTCTTCCAATATCCACTGCGGTGCTGATGTATTCTCTACCATGAATCCCATCCCTCGTTGGTCTTACAATCTCAGACATATCAGTCCACATCGAATCGAAACCTTCACCAGAAAACGGTCCCCGGTATCCAGCACCTGAGACGGGAATCTTACCGGTATCTGCCTGATACCAGTTCTTACTGATTATCTCAGGAGTCCAGTAAGAATCGCCGAGAAGGAGATACTCATTACTCTCGCGGATGCACAACGCCGCTCTTGGGCACTCCTGAACACAGCGGAAGCATCCTTTGCAGCGATAATCAACGGGCTCAGCCATATATCTCAGGTCTTCTTCCTGTCTTTTGTGGACGTCATAGACGCAAGCTATTGCGCACCTTCCGCAATTTATGCAGCTCTCTCCCCGTTCTTCTATCTTAAACTTTCCGATTGGTGAATACCTGGGCGGTGTCGGTCTCACTACGATGTTATATTTCTTTGGCATACAAACCTCCAGTATTCTTCACTTGATTCCAGCATCGAGACGAAATCGCGTATAGCTTCTTCCGGCTTGTCAAATCTCTCTTCAAGCATCTTCTCCAGCTCTGACCATGCCGTGGCAAGGTCCAGGTCATTCTGGCATGCATCTCTGCACATCTCGCAATGCATGCACAAGAAAACCCTGTCCGAATCGCTTTTCGATACTTCTCCACCCTCAAGAAGTTTCTTAGCGAGATAAAGCTTGTTCTTTGGAATCAGTGATTCTTCATTGGTAACGATATATGCTGGACAGGTAGCGGCACAGCTTCCGCATTTAATACATGAATATACGGTCTTTTCAAGTAC
>JANJFQ010000062.1 GCA_025435355.1 Candidatus Methanophagales archaeon
ATTCGTGCATCAAAGTATTTATATATACAATATTATATTAAATATGATGCACAATGCACATCATTCAAAGTTGTGAGGAAATCCATTTTGTAGACCCTTCTTCGCTATATGCTATTTTGAAGACGGAAGAGGGGAGCGAGGACAAGGAGTCTTACTTATTGGAATCCAGAGAAGGAAGCGATAAATTAGCAAGGTATTCTATTATAGGCTTCGACCCTGCGTTTAAATTCTCGGTGAAGAACGGCATTTTAAAAACGAAGTCTTATGATGCGTTTATAGCGAAAGAGATGAAGAGCGCCGCGAAAAAATATGAAAATAATAATCCGCTAAGCGTGATCAAAGCCTTTCTTACTGACCTGAAATTAGCAGGAGAGATAAGAAGAGAGAGATTTATCGGTGGTTTCGTTGGCTATATCTCATACGATTTCATCCGCTATTTTGTGGATGTCGGGGAAAGCGCAGTTGACAGTCTGAAACAGCCGGATTGTGAATTCGTGCTTACAAAAAAGAATGTTATCGTGGATCATAAGGCGAAAAAAACCTTCTTTTTGTGCAATGAATTTTATGATAATCAAACCTTTAGAGATTTGAATTCTGATCAAACTTTCCTAATGAAAAATTACGAGGATAAAAGGAGCGCGAGAACTTCCTCTCCTGCTCAAATATCGTGGTCAGGCGATTTCACGTCAAATATGGAAAAAGAAGAATACAAGCGTGGTGTGAGAGCAGCGAAGGATTACATTCGTGCAGGTGATATTATTCAAGTGGTTCTTTCACAGCGACTGGAAGCAGATTTTGATTCTGGCAGCGATGGAAATCAGAGTGCTTTCGAGTTTTACAAAAGATTAAGCGAAGTGAATCCGTCGCCCTACATGTATTTTCTCGATTTCGGTGAACGTAAGATAGTGGGGGCAAGTCCTGAGATACTGGTCAGAGTTGAAACTGCTGCCCGAAAGGGAAATAGGGGTAGAAAAATGGAGACTTGTCCAATAGCGGGCACGAGACGGCGTGGTAGAACTGAAGAAGAGGATAAGCGTTTGGAGGTGGAGATGCTTAATGATGAGAAGGAGCGAGCAGAGCATTTGATGCTCGTGGATTTGTCAAGAAACGACATAGGAAAAGTGTCTGCGTTTGGCACCGTTCAAGCCACACGATTCATGTATCCGGAGAAATATTCGCACGTTCAGCATATAGTAACGGATGTAGTGGGGGAGTTGAGAGCAGATAGGGATGAGTTTGATGCGTTGGAAGCGTCATTCCCCGCAGGAACGGTATCTGGAGCGCCAAAGGTGCGTGCAATGGAGATAATAGAAGAATTAGAGCCAACGAGGCGAGGAATATATTCAGGATGTGCGGGATATTTCTCCTTTAATCGCTCAATGGATATGGCGATAACAATTCGAACTGCGATATTTGAGCACGGGAAGGTTTATTTGCAAGCAGGTGCGGGTATAGTTGCTTATTCTGACCCTGAACGAGAGTATAAGGAGACACTGAATAAGTGTGCGGCGTTATTGGAATGTATGTCAGGAAGGTGAGAGAGAAAAAAATGAATGTACTCGTTATAGACAATATAGATTCCTTTGTGTACATCATCGTGCAATACGTGGGAATGCTGGGTGCCGAGCCGATAGTGGTGCAGAATAACGTGAATCCTGGTTATATAGAAAAGATAATCAGGAAGAATGAGATAGAGCACATAATAATTTCGCCAGGTCCCAAGACGCCGAGAGATGCTGGTGTCACAAATGAAGTGATAAGGCGGTTTTGCACTAAAAAGTTACTGGGTGTTTGCTTGGGGCATCTGTGTATAGGTTATGTTTTTGGTGCCGCGATAAGGAATGCACGGGAGATAAGACATGGAAAGGTGAGTTTAGTGAAGCATAACGGCGAAAACGTGCTGAAAGGACTGAAGAATCCTCTTTCCGCGGTGATGTACCATTCTTTAGTGATTGACGAAGGCAATGGTAGTGAATCATTTCCCGATAGTTTAGAAGTAACCGCGAGAAATTTAGACGACCACGAGATAATGGCGGTCAGGCATCGAAACTACGATATTTTCGGCGTGCAGTTCCATCCTGAATCAATACTAACGGAGGATGGGCTGAAGTTGATACGGAATTTTGTGGATATGTAACTTTACTCGCTGTGCAAAAACTCATCCAGAGTCTTGCTCTTATGCTTATCGTTTCTGCCTTTCTGCTCATAACTCCTTTTATCGTCTATTATGTGTATTACGACATGACCACGTTGTTTAAGCGCATCTGCTATAAATCGGCGATGACACTGAGAGAACAGAAGTTCAGCACACATGATTGCCACTCTGTTTGTAGATGCGAGGTTTTCAACGAAAAGCAAACCCTTCTCAAATTCTTCTGTCCCCATAAACTTCTTGTAGCCTCCTTTCCGGTAGCCGCCGAGTTCTGTAACGTGATGATATTCGATACCACTGCGATTCAAACTCGCTTCTAAATTCTCTTGCTTGAAGTGCTTATGTTTGGATGTAGGAAATCGTCTCACATCTATGATTGCTTCTATCCGGTATGCCGCAAGCAAACTTAAGAACTCCTCTATGCTCCTATTACTCGTCCCTATGGTCAATATTTTCAATTTTCACTTAACTGCAACCCCCACTGCACGTTTTATCAGCCGTCCTATTTCGTCAACCTCTTTTACCATCGGCCCTTTCTTGTCAGGCACTTCAACGATAATGGGAATTACGTTGCGTTTCTTCGCGTTTATCTCCCTTATCTTATCTCTGTTCTTAGCTTCGGCTGCAAGTCGCTCGTTTATGATTATGATAGCAACCTCCTCTTTTGCCAATTTATCTAACACACGAGCAACATCTTCTCTACCATCGGAATATTCATACACTTCTTTTACACCCGCAAGCCTGAAACCCGCAGCAGTCTCAGGGTCGCCAATTACCGCAATCATTTTTAAACCTTTTCTTAAACAGAGCGTGTCATAAAAAGTGTTTTCACTATATCCTCTCGTAAACTGGTGGAAAGCCGCGCCATTCGCTGCTCAAACGTATTATTCACCTCGATTTCCACTCCTTTTCCCCTTACTATAACTCCTCCTGCTGACTTTATCCTTTCACCTGATAGCGATAAACGAACGTTCACACCCCTATCCTGGTTTATTTCGTCAGATATTTTTTTTAGCATCTTCTTGTTCACAAAAGAAGCATCCTCCTCGCTAATTATCACTTCCAGTTCATCGCCGCCTGCACTACTCCCGGCGATTATGCTTATTGCAGCATCTTTTATCAAACCAGCCATGATATCTGAATACGAATTCCCTTTGAAACCATCAGTTTTTACTTCCTTTATTCTATTCATTGCTTCCTCTAACGCTTTCGCGATCATCTCTTCCTCGACATCCCATTTAAGCTTTCTCGCATTTAATCGTGCGGCTCTAACTATTCGCTCCTTCTCCTCAACTCCTTTTCTCTCCTCAGCCTCAATAAACCTTCTCTTTTGAAGTTCTATCTCTGCCCTCGATTCTTCTACCTTCTTCTTTCCGGTCTCCCTTGCTCCGCTCATTATTTTCTCGCATTCTGCGTTTGCTTCGTCCTTTATCTTCTCCACTATCTCTTTTGCACCCAAACGAATCACCTCAAACCTTTCTTTTGAAAAGAAAGCTTTACCAAAGAAACAACTATTTTTTGATTATTAAACAAGTCCTAAAATCTTTTCTAACAACACGTTTACCGTGTTCTCGAGATTCGATTCTGCGTTTGCTTTCCGCTTCTCCGCTTCTGCCTCTGCATTTTCCACTATCTTTTTCTCTTTCTCCGCTCCTTCCTTTGCATACGTATCCGAAATCTGCACTGCTAAACTCTTTTCATCCTCACGTGCCTTCTCTTTTAGCCGCTTTACTTCCTCCTCCGCATCTTTTATTATTCTCGCAGCGCTTTCCTTTTCCGCGTCCATTAACTTCCTGCCTTCCTCTTCCCCTTCTCTTATTAACTTAAGTGCTTCTACTGCCATTGTATCCTTCTATAAAGCGATGTCTTTATTATGCTTTTATAAATTAGATGTGTTATTATTTTATTAATTTCCAGCAGGAAAAAGTATGAAAGTGATAGCCATAATAGGTGAGAAGAAGTCAGGGAAAACGTCTCTTATCCAGTATTTGATTGCACGTCTGAAAGAATACGGTAAAGTAGGATGCATAAAACACGCCCATGAGTTGGAATTGGATGCGTCAAAAGATACAGACCGTTTTTTTAATGCCGGAGCTGAAGTTGTTATAGGCGTTTCGGAGGAAAAGGCGGTAAAAATTTGCGGCGCTAAAAGTTTGAAGGAATTGATAGAAGAAATGGCGTATTCCGGTGTTGATTTCGTGCTCGTTGAAGGCTTTAAGAGCAGCGACTTACCGAAGATAGCACTGAGCGACTTCTCAAATGAAGAAATCAGTAACATAATAAAAAGATTGGACTTTTCAAAAGATTTTAAAGCCCGGGAAGAAATGATAACGGAGGTAGTTCAACTCATTCTTTCCATGGAAGATTACAAGCAAACCTTTCTTTAACAAAGAAAGCGTTTTCTAAAAAGAAAAAGTGTTATGAAAGCGAAAATAAGCTTTTCCTCGGTGGATGCAACCAGCAACCCTGTGGAGTGGATGTATAGATTGGAAGATGCAGGTTTTCAGGGCTGGGAGATAGTAGGCGAAGGTTTGCAGAATGTGGAAGGTGAATTTAAAGCGAGGGTGAAAGAAATATACGAAACAACGAATCTCGTTCTTTCCTTACACGCACCTCTCTCTGATATTAGCATAGCGAGTGTAAACGAGAGGATATGGGAGGAGAGCATAAGGCAGATAAAAGAGTGTATTGAGAATACATACGAGTTCATTGATGATATATGCGTGGTGCATCCGGGCGTTTTCTCGCCGTTGTCCATACAGATGCCGGAGAAAGCGATTCAGAAGGCGATTGATGGTCTAACTACGCTTTGTGAATTTGCTGCCGAGCGTGGATTACGAATAGCGGTGGAGAATCTTCCGTCTGCGAATATGCTGATGGGTCGGTATCCCGATGAACTCATTCAAATAGTGCGAGGTGTGAATATGTACAATCATGGGATATGTCTTGACGTGGCGCATGCAAACACGACAAAAACGCTGGACGAATTCTTGAACATCAAGGCTAAGGATGTGGAGATAATACATCTACATGCAAGCGATAACTTCGGAGCGGATGATTTGCATCTACCACTGGGGAAGGGGAATCAGGATTGGAAGAAGGTGTTAAACGGGATTAATGATTATGAAGGGCTAATGGTGCTGGAGTTATACACGATAGAGGGGGGGCTGGAGAGTTTGGAGTTTATCCGAAAACGTTCCTTTAAATGAAGTTTTACTAAATGGAAGAGGAAAATGAAAGCGATATGGGATGAGTTGAAGTTTGGAGAAAGAACGTTCTTTCCCGTGGTGCGGAAATTGGACGAGATGAAAGAAGTCGTGTTCGATAAGCGTTTTTTAGCGACTGCAAACGTGGATATGGTATTATATTACATGTTCAGGGATGTATCGAAGGACGAGGAGGACGAGAAGAGGATAAAAGAGAAAGGGCTGAGATACGACGTCACCATCATTCCTCCGAATAAGCTCGGCTCGGAATTCGTTAAAACTGCGGGGCACTATCATCCCTTCCAGCCCGATTCTGACGTAACTTATCCAGAAATATACGAGGTATTGGAAGGCGAAGCGCATTACCTTTTACAGCGCAGGGAGGAGGGGAGAGATACGGAGAGAATAACGGACGTGGTGGTGGTAAAGGCGAAAGAAGGTGATAAAGTCATCATTGCACCCAATTATGGGCACGTTACGATAAACCCATCTGAAGCGACTTTAAAGATGGCAAACTGGGTTGCAAGAGCATTCTCTTCAATATACGAACCGGTGAAAAGGAAAGAAGGCGCCGCTTATTTTGAACTGACAAATGGCAAGTTTATAAAGAACGAGAATTATGAATATGCGTCGAATATTAGATTCTTGAAGCCTTCGGACACGTGGATAAAGGAAACAGGGCTGAGCAAAGAAGCGGAGATGTATGAACTACTTAGAGAACCCGGAGAATTGGAGTTTCTTACAAATCCAACCCTTTTATTTGGCTGAATAGGTAAAAAGGCTGAATTTGAATTTGTTCTTAAGGATTTGGTAATTGAAATTTGTAGTTCTTCACGTTTTATTGAGCATATTCGAAACAAATATTACTAGTATTGGTAAAAAAAATTGAATTAATAGTAAGCTTCTTTAGATGTGGTTTTTGAAAATACACTTAGTGGTAACAAAATGATAAATGATTTTCAGTCCCAGTCTGCAAACTCGATACCGATACGGATACGAGTTTTGCACGTGGATAACGAACCAGCGGTTTTGGAGATAACGAGAATATTCCTGATACGGGTAGCGAAAGAAGATTTTGAAATCGCCGGGGCGCTTTCCGCAGAAGAAGCGCTGGATAAACTTGAAAGCGAAGATTTTGATGTCATTATCGCAGATTATAACCTGCCGGGGATGAATGGTATAGAATTTTTGGAAGTGTTGAGAGAAAGCGAAAACCATACTGACCATACACCTTTCATCCTTTTTACCGAGAAAGTAGGAGCAGAAGTAGCAAAAGAAGCTTTGAACAAGGGCGCAGATAGATACATCACGAAGAACGGCAACTCTGCAAGTCAGTGCAGTGCACTGGCACGTGCTATCTACGAATTGGCGCGGGGAAAAAAGAAGAAGGAGGATTTATGAATAGGGCTATGATTGATGAGTTTGGAGACTATGTCGGTAGTATTTGCTATAAAGCGTTCCATAATAGAGAAGAACCCTGTCCTCTGTGCAAATGTTCAGAGGTAATGAAGGAAAAGACAATGAGGTGGGAGTGGTGCTCCCACAGGAAGAACAAGACTTATGACATTATTGATTTTCGACTTTAGCGGGCATAAGCAAGGATGATGCGGTAGGCAAAAAGTGCTATGAGGTGTCGCCCAACACCATATGTCATACTCCAGATTGTCCACTAATGCGGATTCTTGGCGGTGAAGAGCGTGTTGAATGTGAGGTAGAAAAGAACGCATCGGCGGCATAAGAATCCCTTGCATTCTGAGTGCTACTCCCTTTCGGGGACTTGAGAGCGAACTGGTTGGCATTATTGAAGATTTCATAGACATCAGCGAGCGCAAACGTGCGGAGGAAGAACTGAAGAAGAAAAACGATGAATTGAACCGATTTAACAAACTGGCGGTGGGCAGAGAGCTGAAAATGATGGAATTGAAGAAGGAAATAAACGCACTTCTTGAGGAATTGGGAAAGACAGCTCGATATAAGACTTGTCCTTATTTCTGCTGTGGGTATGACTCTTTCCATCTTTATATCCAGAACAATAACAAAACCGATTGTGAAATTACATCATGGCACTGAAGAGATAGAGAAAGGGAATCTGGATTATGAAGTCGGTACCAAAGCACGCGATGAGATTGGACAACTGTCAAGGGCATTCGATAGCATGACTGCCAATCTAAAAAAATTCGGAGAAGAGCTGAAACAGTACAGTAGAGGACTGGAGAAAATGGTGGACGATAGAACTAAAGAACTGGACGATAAAATCAAAGAACTTGAAATGCAAAGGGCTGCGACCTTCAACATGCTGGAGGACGTTAACGAAACGAAAAAGGAGTTAGAACGAGCGAACCGTGACCTGGAAGATTTCACATCCACGGTATCACACGACTTGAAAGTACCATTACGCGCTATTCAAGCTTTTAACACGCTTCTCAGGGACTATTATGCCGATACGCTCGACGAGACAGGGCGGGAATATTTAGATAAGTCAGATAAGCCAAAGGTGGAGGTTAGCTGTGAAGAGACTGGAAAAAGTTACCTGTTCAAGGTGAAAGATAACGGTATTGGTGTCGAAGAGAACTATCTAAGCAGTATCTTTGATATCGCAGAGAGATTAAACCCGCAAGAATACGAGGGAACTGGCTTTGGACTGAATATATGTAAGAAGATCGTGGAGAAATTTGGAGGTAAGATTTGGGCTGAAAGCAAACCAGGCCGCGAAGGCAGCACGTTTTGCTTTACCATACCGAGGAACTGATGTTCGACCCTATGATTTGTTTAGCGAACCACAAGATTACACAGATTTCCGCGAGAATGTTGTGAAATCTCGTGGTTTTTTATATTAGCTATGCGGATAAAGATAATTTTCCATTATATAACAGAAATGTGAAAGATTATATAAAAAAATTTGTTAATGCTATCAAAAAAAATGGAATGTTGGTAAGGTTTTTATACGTCTTTTGACATTTATAGTTAGTAGCGATAAAATGGTAAATGATCTTCAGCCTCCGTCTTCAAACCCGATGTCAAAGCGGATACGGATTTTGCACGTGGATGACGAACCAACGGATTTGGAGATAACGCGAATCTTTCTGAGAAGGGGAGGGAATGAGGATTTTGAAATTGTAAGTGTGCTTTCTGCAAAAGAGGCGTTGAAAAGACTTCGAGAGGAGCATTTTGACGTCATTGTTTGTGATTACAAGATGCCGATGATGAACGGGCTTGAACTATTAGAAGAATTGAGGTGGAACGGAAGCACAGTCCCATTTATCCTTTTTACAGGTAAAGGAGGAGAAAAAGTAGCAAAAGAGGCTTTTAACAAGGGCGCAGACAATTACATTACAAAAGACGGTGGTCCAATCACTCAGTGCAATAAATTGGCACGTGCTATACGAGGGTTAGTGAAGGCGGAAAAGACGGAGGAAGTGCAGCAGAACAAATAGGTATCTGTTCAAAATTCCACCGAATTTTGAATTCAATTTGCACTTTGCTTTTTGCATTTAATTACTCAAAATCCACAGGGTTTTGAGTAATTAGTATTACACTATCGGAGTGAGTTTTATTTCGGGAAATCGGTTTGCAGTGCTTAGCTGCATTACGTATATTTCGGTCATTGGCATTTTTCCATACATACATGGAACGCCGGAAATCATCTCCAGCAGGATGAATACGGAAGCAATTGGTTCCATTTCCCTGCCCATACCCTTTTCTTCACTCGTAGAGCCAAAGACAGTAAATTTATCTTTCATGAGCGCCGGAATTAGCTCCTTAACCATTTCTTCCTTATTATCTCTTTCTACCTCATCGAAATTAAAAAAAGCCATTTTCTTCTCACCACTTAGTCGTTCATTAAAATCTGATATATTCTTATTGAATTCATTAATATCCGTTTTATGGACGTCAATTACCGTGACGTTTTCTTGATACCTCGGTTCTACGAACGGCAATATTTTATTTTTCAATCGTAATTGTTTAGAAGAAGTGAATACGACACCTCTGCCAAGATTTAACGAATTTATAGATGCTGCTTGCATTAAAAGTTCATAAGGTGCATAATCAGCTTTGAAGAGATTAAAGCTACCATAACCGCGGATAAGTGCATCGAGGTCTTTTATTCCGGTTGTTACCCCTGGTCCGTTCACGTCGGGGATTGGCGCGGGCACCTTTGGATTCTCTATTTTCGCAGGTCTGAAGTCAGAAAAGCATTTGAACATCCCGTTATGTAGTGAAAACAGATAAGACGGATGTCTTATTGCACAGCCACGAAGTTTTTGCAATGTCATCGTTCTTATTCTCCTCTCTTCTTCTATTTCTCCTTCCGTGACTATGATACCGTCAGTGAAGTAGTCAAGTGGCTTCAGGTCCATATACTCCACGATAAATATTACCCTTGTCTTTGTCCTCCTTGCGAAATTACATAGCTGGTTCTCCAGCTTCTCGCGCTCCCCCGGGTTATTATATCCCGTGTGAGAAACAACCGCATCCCAGGAGTCAATTATAACAATGGGTTTTCTTAAATCCTCTGTCTTTGTATAAACCGATTTGAGGAATTCCGGGACGTCCGTATATTTTAGCGCTTTTATCACCGCGCCGCGGGCTTTTGATGACTGTGAAGACACGCTTTCTGATTGTGTGGCATCAACGATGTTTTCGCCTGGTATTTCTTCCCTTATCCAGGGGTATTGCTCATGCAGGGTCGCAGAGTCAACGCGGGTAGAGAGATAAACACCAGTTCCTTTCATGCTCCGTAAGAGCGAAAGAGCGAAAGCGGTCTTTCCGGACCCGGGGGTTCCCTTAACCAGTAACGTTTTTCCCTGATCGTCCGCGAAGAACTTTATTATTTCTGCTGGTATAACCGGTCTGGCGAATTCCTTCAATATCTCCTCAATCGCGAGTTCATTTTCTATTTCCGCTTCCGTATCCATTTCCATTTTGTATTCGTTCCGCTCCTTTTATAACCACAAGATTACACATAAGCCCTTTCAGGGCTTGCGGGGACATGGGGCAGAGCCCCATAATTTTCACAAGATTCTTCTTTTTACCTCCAGACTCTTCCTACCAAAATTCAATCTTGTGCAATCTCGTGGTTCTATATTTATGTGCATTTTTTATTCATTATACCTTCTCCCACGCCAGCAGTTTACTGCCGGGTGCGTAAATAACGGTAATCGTATCGCCATGAGAAAGCGACCAGCCTAAACCGAGTTCCAGCTCATCACCAACCTCAAAGTTGCGCTTTGCTATTTCACGCGTGTTCAGCGATGCCCAACCTTCGTAAATCGCACCGTTTATCATTACTTCAAGATTCTCAAATATCGTGTCATTCACAAAATAAGAAGGAGGCGACAAGGGTGCAAATGCATCTCTTACTGCTTCACCTCCACCATGCGCCAGAGTTATGTTCGATACGCCCTCTTCCGCGTCTTCGATCAAAATGGAAACCGATAGCTCTTCTTTCCAGTTAAAGGTTAAACCGAATGCGAAAACCGCGACTACCGCCGCAAGTAATACGACCACAGCAATCATCAGCACCTCTCCAATTACCGGACTTACCGCTTTATCATCCTCCAACAGCTTCATCTTTTCTTTAATTAAACCCCAATGGAGGTTTCATACATTTTATCGGTTTCCTATCGGAAAATGGTTAATTACGCTCGCGCGTGCTCGACCAAAAATAAGCAGCGGGAAAAAAAACGGAAAGGATAAGAGGACCAACTTACCGCTTCCTCTTATCATTCTCACCCTGTGCCTACGCCACCTTCACTCTTTGCATTATGTCTCCAGACGGAATGTAGACCGCTGAAATTGTCTCGCCAGATACAAGCGTTGAAACAGTGATTGTCATCTGCTCACCACTCTCAAAGTTGTTGTCA
>JANJFQ010000186.1 GCA_025435355.1 Candidatus Methanophagales archaeon
TTCTTAGTGACATATACAAAGGCGGTGAATATTTTGACCTACAAGGAAGCCACGGCAGTTGTCGGGCGGAAACACGCAGGAAAACAGATGCCGAGGAAAAATTAACTGAAATAGTGGAGGCTTTAGAGGATTTAATAATCCTTTGTGAAGAAAAGGAGAAAGAGGCCGTCCAATAGATATAAATCAGGAAAAGGCGTAAAATGGACCTACGAGTACGGAAGCTATACGAGGCATTGTTCGCGCTTGAAGACTTAAGGGAGCTTTACCGGCATGCGTTACCTACGGGTTTTAACGAACAGGAAGAAGCGGAATTTGCAGACAACATTGCTCGTGTAGAGGCTATCACAAAGGAATTGAAAGCAGGCAAAGGTAATCCCATTAAGTTAGTTGCAGCCGAACTTGAATTGAGGACGAGAGAGGAGGAGTTCATCAATATCAATCCTATTCAAGCAGGCGGGAGATTGACGCCAGAAGCGCGGAAAGCGCTTATTGCGTACGGCGATGGGTATTCAGTCTGCGATCAGTGCCTGACGGGCAGGCTCGATAAGATCAGAAAACCACCGGTGGATGCGTTTCATGCAGAATTGGCAGAGTTCGTGGGTATGGATGAGGCGCGGGTTGTGCCAGGTGCGAGACGTGGCTTTCAGGCGGTTACCTCTTCGCTCGTTGAGAAAGGGGATGTCGTGATTGTCTCTGATTTGGCGCATTACACCGAATTCTTAGCGGTTGAGGTGGCCGGGGGCGTAATAAAAGAAGCTCCGTCGGGTCCTAATTACATAATTACTGGCGACGCCATCGCGGAAACAATAGAGCAGGTAAAGGCAGAGACGGGCAAGCTGCCAAAACTCATCATGATCGAGCTTGTCGATTACAGTTACGGAAACGTGCACGATGTAGCAGGCGTTGGCAAGGTAGCGAAGGAGTACCACATTCCGTTTCTGTGTAATGGCGCGTATGCTGTGGGAATGATGCCGGTAAACGGTAAGGAGATTGGCGCGGATTTCGTGGTCGGTTCGGGGCATAAAGGGATGGCTGCAGTCGCACCATCCGGCGTCCTGGCTACTACAGAGGAATGGGCGCCCACGGTGTTTAGAAGCAGTCATATCGCAGGCGACGTTACTGGCAGGAGCTTTGAGAACAAAGAGCCGGAGATGCTCGGTTGCACGCTCATGGGCGGCACGGTAGTCTCCATGATGGCTTCGTTTCCAGCGGTGAAAGAGCGTGTACAGCACTGGGACGATGAAGTGGATAAATCGAATTACTTCATGCGTGAGTTCCTGCGCATCGACGGGAACAAAAGTGTAAGTGAATATCCGCGTAAGCATACGCTTTCAAAGGTGGACACGCGTGAGAGCTTTGACCTGATCGCGAAGACGCATAAGCGCAAAGGGTATTTCCTCAGCGATGAATTGAAAAAAAAGAAGATCGTGGGCGAATTCGCCGGGTCAACGCGAGTCTGGAAGCTAAATACCTACGGGCTGAGCTGGGAAAGGGTAAAGTACCTCAGTGAGGCGTTCCTAGCAATCGCGGAGAAATATGGGTTGGCAGTAACATAGTTTAACTAAGGAAAGGTATCAAAGAGCATAACAGCTCGTCCAAATGGCAAAGATAAGCCGTGTATCCTTGGAAAAGATCCCAAAAGAGGCGCTGAGAAATTGTGCGGAGCGTGCCGTGAGAAATGCCTATCAATATATCAAAGATGCTAAGGTGCTTGCCAGAAATAAAAGCTATGGTCATGCTTATGCACTTTTGGTCTTGTCGGTTGAAGAGACGGCAAAAGCATTTGCCTGTAAAGAACGGGTGGAAGGGAGATTAGATGGTGAAGAACTCAAAAAGTTTTTCATATCTCATGAGTCAAAACAGAGATTTGTTTTTAGGGATTTGATTGAAGAGGTTAATGCATTAACGATTATGTTTTACGAGCCTTTTCTATCGAAGGAAGCAAAGGGATTAATTAAGAGAAAACAGAGGGAGGTTAAGCGTGTAGATGGTGTACTCGACTATTCAGATTTCATAAAACCTGAGATAGTGGAGATATCAAAACAGAAAGATGAAATCTTGGAACAAATGAGAAGACTGCATAAAACGATGCAAAACAGAAAAGAAATCGGACTTTACGTAGACTTCACTTCCGAGAATAAAGTTATATCACCAGAGGTTATCGATAAAGAGGAAACTGAGATGCTTTTGGAGTATGCAGACTCTCTATACGCGATCGTTCATGATATTATCTTCGAAGACGGAATATATTACTTGACATGATTCTCCACATCAATTTTCCCATATTTCTATAATCTTCACCACTTGTCATCGATCGGTGTTATACCTTTACCCATCCACTTTATCCTCTCTGAATCTGAAACAACAGCACTCATAAGAACCATGCCGTAAGTTTTTTATTAACTGGATTCAGTCAAATAATTAGCAAAAAGGGTGGGGGATGCCTATGGTGAGGAGGAAAATCACATTAGTACAAAGAATTGGTTGTGTTATTGGTTTTATAGTGTCATGCTTTTTTGCGTTGAGTTTTATAAGCACGCTGATTGTAAGTTTGTTAAATCCCACGTTGACTAGTGAATTTGTCAAATCGCATTTTATCTTTTCAAAGTTTGGCGTGGTTGGTGGATTCTTGATCCATATAATAGGAAACCTATTATTCGCTGCTGTAGCGATATTTCTCGCGTTATTATCATGGAAAGGATTTACATCTCAACTTAATCAGGCTGTGCTGGTTACAACTAAATGTATATGTAAAAATTGTGGGAAGGTTCATAAGCTGTATTACAAATCTGGTCCCAATCCAACAGATGAATACTGTAAAGAGAGAGGATTTATCCCTTTTCCCGTAGATGATAAATTCAAATGCGATTGTGGTTTTGAGATTGATTTAAGTAGTTTTAGAAATGATTTAGACGAAGGAATTTTGTATTAAAAGTTAAAATAGCCTTTTTAGACAATTCGCTAAGTTTTTAATAACGTTTAATTTCAATCAAGAGAACAAAACCCCTTCGGGGAAATTTAGAGCGCTTTAGCTCGCACATAGGTAGTTCCAATCCTCCAATTTAGTTCCAAATTTCCATTTTTCAGATGGTAGAGGTGGATCTTTCTTGAAGAACGTC
>JANJFQ010000063.1 GCA_025435355.1 Candidatus Methanophagales archaeon
AATGCACCGTCAGGTCGGAGATTTAAAAGTGGATGAAGGAGGGATAGCGGTGAGGGGGTTGCTGATAAGACATTTGGTGCTTCCGAATGGGTTAGCAGGCTCTGCGGAGGTTTTGAAGTTCATCGCTACAGAAATATCGAAAGAATCCTACGTAAATATAATGTCACAATATAGACCTATGTATAAAGCATACGAGTATAAGGAACTGAACAGGGGGCTAAAAATGAGCGAATACCGCGAAGCAATAGCCATTGCGAAGGAATGGGGTTTGCACAGAGGGTTTGAGAGGATATAAACGAGAAATGAAATATCCGCAAACGCAAAGTTTGATTTTTTAGACGACGCTTTTGTGGAGTATGATAAGGAGAAATCGGGTTTTGAGGATGCATTAATGGACATCTTTTTCGAGGAACAGAGAGGTGACAGAAGGATTATTTCGAAAAGTTTTTAAAGTGAGAGGACTATACCGCCAAATTGGAATGACATAAAGAAATCCTGATGCTTATATATTCTGCGGGCTTAAGTGTAAGCGAGGTGGTGAAGTTGAAGCTGGGGGATATTGATACTGAGAGAAAACGGATTTACATAAAAGGAGGGAAAGGGAGGAAGGATGGGTATACTATTCTTTCAGATACGGCTATGGAAATTTTAGGACATAAGGAGGACTTGAATTATGATAAATAAAAAAGCTACGGGGTCATACTACATACCCGAAAATATTGTTTCTTTTGTTTCAAAAATCGTACCTTTTTGGAAACCTCAAAGAATATTCGACCCAGCTTGTGGAAGTGGAAATTTTCTTTTTGAAATTAACTCAATATTAAAAACAGAATCGCAGTTTTTAGGAATCGATAGAAATAATGATGTATTGGCAATTGCAGAAGAAAAATTAAAAAGTGTTGATATTGATTGCAAGCTACTGGCTCAAGATTTCTTCCTAACAAAAGAGGGACTTACAGATAAATTTGATTTAATTATCTCCAATCCACCGTTTGGCGGTAAAATTAAAAAGGAAATACACAAAATTAAGCTTCGAAGTAGTGAAGCAGCCTTTTTAATTCATTCTTTGGATTATTTAGATAAGAATGGCCATTTAGTTTTTATACTTCCTGAAGGTATTTTATTCAATACATTCCATAGTGATTTACGAAATTATCTACTAGAAAATTTTTCTGTAGAAGCTATTATATCATTGCCTATTGGGACATTTCATCCATTTACTGGAATTAAAACATCAATATTAATACTTAAAAATGCAAAACAGAGACCAAACGTCTTTTTTGCTGAGTATAAAGAACAACAAGCAGAAAATGCTATAATTGAAAATTTCATAGGCAAAAAGTCAAATAATAACTTATCACAAGGATTTTGGATTAATTCGAAACAATTAGAAGATACTGATAATTTTTGGACATTTAAATTTTTTAGAGGATTAAAAGATTTTGAGGAGAAAAAAGGCAAATCTAAGTATCCCTTAAAGCGTCTATCCGAAATAATTGAGATTAAAAGTGAATTGGGCGAGAGTGAGGATATATTGCTAATTCCTCATGTAATGCCGGATAGAGATGTAATCTTCAAAACCGAAATTGAGAATGAACAAAGTTTAAAGAATTATTTTCAGTGTAAAGTATTAGATGATCTTATATCACCCCAATATCTAAAGATATACCTCAACTCCGAAATGGGAAAACGCCAAAGAGATATGTTTTCATCTGGATCTGTAATGCGCATGATAACAATAAAAGGATTACAGTCAATTTACATCGAAATTCCCGATTTAAAAATTCAACATGAAGTAGTAAATGCAGAGCAAAGAATCAAAGAAGTATATAACAAAATTGAAGCCGCACACTATAACTTTAAAAATAAAGTTTTCAACTATTCAGAAGTACTTGAAATAACATATAAATTTGATAGAGCAGACGACAAAGATTTCTTATATGAGACTCTTTTATGGCCACTTGCTACCTCTTATCGAATTGCAACCAAGGGAAGCCCGAATATAAATAGTCAGTTAGAAAATAACTTTAAACTATTTGAGATGATCGCCGCCTTTAATTCCATAGTTTTATTATCGGCATTACCAGAGGAGGCTTATAAAGAAAATAAAGATTACATTTGGGATAAGAAAAATTCAGATTATGAAAAAGTATCTTTTGGTCTCTGGGTTGGTTTGTATTCTCGTTTATCTAAAATCTATAGAGGAATGAATGACGGTTTTTATCAAAGTATTCCTTTTGAAAAGAAATTTTATGAGAGTATCTCAAATAAAAAGATTATGAAAATTTTACAACCAATTCCACAAAAACGGAATGAAACTATCGGTCATGGAGGATCCATTTCAGAAATAGTTGCTGAAGATACAATTTCAGAGTTAAATCCTTACTTAACTGATGTGTTCGGAGTATTGACTGCATATAATTCATTGGATATGATTTATACTCAATCAATGAAGAAAAATAACGGGCTTTACAGGGTTCGTATAAAAAGATTGGAGGGTACTCATTATCCTTTTGCTGAAGATGAAATTGATACGGAAGAAGATATGGACTCGGAAGTTTTATATTTACAATCGTGTAACCGATGAGAGATTGAAATTGATATCAGGGTTGATAAAATTAGTTCAATGTCCCAAGTGTGGAAACTGGTCTGTATATTTCTACAGTAAGTTAGAAAAGGACTATGCCAGATATATAAGCTATCAAAATGAAATACATGATTATCTAGGTTCAAAAGAAGAAGTACTTAATTCTTTGATCTGGAAATGAAATATTAGCAAAACGGCGTATAACATGGTATATCTGGCTCCGCGGTACTCCGTCCAAATTTTTGCCTTCGGCAAAAACTTCAGATATACCAGAACCGTTATCTAAAATGGCGCGGTCTGAACAAAGCATTAAATAGTTATAATCGTAGAATAGTAATAAAATGAGAAAGAATGGGCGAATCCACGTTCCAGAAGAAACGCGAGCCAAGTTGTTTTTATGGTGTGCTCGTCATTGTTGTTTTTGTGCCAAAGCTTGTACCACAAATATTGAGATTCACCACATAGATGAAGACCCATCCAACAATGATGAAGATAATCTTATTCCTGTTTGTTTTGACTGCCATGGAGAATTGGCCCGTTATAACCCAGAACATACCAAGGGTTCAAAATACCGCAATCTTGAGATAAAGAAAAGAAGAGATCAGATATATGATTTATACACGCTTCCATACTTGCGCCAAGTCGAGATAAAAATTAGTAAATATCTCCATCACGTTCAAGATAGCACGGGACAGCCGAAGGAAAGGCATTTGGGAGACATTTCTTGTACAGTAAGAACTCTAAGTCAAGATATCCCCATTAGATTGCGACTACGCATCGAGCCATACCCTGATAATCAACGACTTAAAGTGGATCTTGGCGACCTTTACTCTGGGATCGCACTATGGAATTTAAATCCGTCGCAGATAGTCTTCGGACATTTTAAACTCCCGATATCAGCAGAAACAAAGCCTTTTCTTTTCAGAGTCGTGATTTTCTGGAGTATTGTTGATGTTTTGGATAGAGAACACGAAATGCTCCCTTTCAGCTATGTTTGGGGCGATCCAAAAGGGGACTGGTGGTTTGATCCGCGAACTATTGGCAACAATCAATTAAAACCCACTAAATAAGGCTTATATCATAGATGCGTCACTTCAGATAACACAGCATAAAAGGTTCGTGCCTTACGGCACTCACCCAAATTTTTGCTTTGCAAAAACTTCTTTTATGCAGAATACGTTATACGTCATTGCCGCTTTATATAGGTAGAATGACTTACAATATAATGGGAGGGAAAAATGGAGCAAAAGCAATTACTTGAACGCATTGCGTTAAACCCTAAAATTATGGTAGGAAAACCGGTCATTAGAGGTACGCGGTTAACAGTGCAGTACATTTTGAATCTATTAGCACATGGAGCAACCGTTGATGAAATTCTCCAAGAATACAAGGGATTAACAAAGGAAGATATTTTAGCCTGTTTGTTGTACGCTTCTGAAACACTCGAAGACACAACGTTTATGCCTTTAGTAGAGGCGGTTTAGATATGCGTTTTCTTGTTGATGAATGCACGGGTCCTGCGTTGCTAAATGGTTGAAAAGATTACATCACGATGTATTTTCCGTTTATGATGAGACTCGAGGATTAGATGATGAGAGCATTATCGAAAAAGCAAATCTTCAGAACTATATCTTGGTTACCAATGATAAAGATTTTGGCGAACTTGTATTCCGCATGAGAAAACCACACAAAGGTGTAATCCTTTTGCGATTAGAAGATGAACGGTCTGAGAATAAAATTGCTGTATTACAGCGAGTATTAGAGTCCTACTCTGACAAGCTTGTCAATAAGTTTATAATTGTGACTGAGAAAACTGTCCGTATTGTTGAAGAAAGTAGGGGTAAACTATGAGGCAACGGCGTATAACAGAGCGTATCTGGCTTCGGTGCTATGTACCTTCGCCCAAATCCAGCCTTACGGCAGGACTTCAGATACGCTCGGAACGTTATCTGCCATTACACCAAAAAAGGCGGCACAATTATGAAGGTAGAATATTCTTGTTCCTTTATATTGTTACTCCGGGACGAGCCGTATGAAGTTACTGAGCGAACCATTGAATCAATCATTACTTTTAGACAGTACGCGTTTGGTGGCGCAAATGATAAATGAAACAGCTCTGCAATTCGGGCTCCTTCTGACGGCTGCGGATGGCTTTTCAATTGTCTGTAAAAAGCGGCTCATAGGTGGATTGCAATACCATCGCAAGGAGGTCTTCGAGCATCCAGTTAAATACGATGTGCCATGGCTTATAGGGGCAATAGCGTTTGAGTATCAAAGAGACCAATACGCTCACGGCCTCAACCTATCATACGCACGGTGGATCTGAGTTTTGTAAAGAGGGAGAAAAAATCATGGGGGTTTTTAACTTTCTGAAACGAGGAGGGTTAAATCAAAGATACAAGCGTATCCAGGAAGAAATGGCTCAGAAAGCTCTCGCATTGTCCACTCAGCAAGGAGTTGATGTCGACTCTGAGGCCACAAAGATAGCCAAGATCTGTGACATACCAAGAAAGCAAAGGGAATTCTCGGAATATAAAGACACGCTCCGGGCTTACGTCCTTGCCCTTCGGGACATTCGCCTATCGGCGAACGTCGTATATACTGCTTCCGTTAAGCGACATGCAAACGAAAAGAATATATTGGTCCTGAGACAATAAAATTAAAGAGAAGAAATGAGAATAAGAGCTATACTCAAGGAATTCCGAGAGGAACTTGAAAATTTGTATGAAAAGAGGTTGAAGAGTATTATTCTCTACGGTTCATGGGCAAGAGGAGATGCTACTGAAGATTCAGACATAGATATGCTTATCGTTCTTGAAGGAAAAGTCATTCCCGGAAAAGAAATTGACAGAATGATAGATGTAATCACAGAGATCAATCTAAAGCATGGTGTGTTGATATCGATTTATCCTGTCTCTGAGGAAAACTATTCTACAAGTAACAGCCCGCTGCTCATAAATGTGCGAAGAGAGGGAGTATGAATCCTCAGTTTCAAGAACATATTACGCTATGTTCTATTCTGCACAAGCTATGCTGCTTACAAAGAACTTATCGTTTTCATCTCATAAAGGTGTAATTTCTGCTTTCGGAGAACAATTTGTCAAAACTAGCATTTTCCCTAAAGAAATGGGTAGAGAACTAAATAAAGCGTTTGAGAAAAGGCAGTTAGGAGATTACGAATACACATTCGTGATAGCCAAGCGGGAGGCTGAAGAGATACTTGAGAATGGAGAGAAGTTTATAGAGAAGATAATTCACGAGAGGACATACGATAAACGTATACCGCCCGATAAGCTAGAAGAAGATGTGGAGTTTTTGTTTGAAAAAATAGAAGATATTCATCCAAATCCATCTCCTTATCTGGAAGTAAAAAATGATGTGTTGGAAAAGATAGACCGTCCTATGAACTAGGCGACATCCTTTAAATAAATGGAAATAGATAAATATAACAAAAGGAGGTTAAAATCATGTATGAAAAGGAAATCGAGCTGAAAATGCAAGAGCTTCCTGAAGATTTGAGGAGAGAGGTTTTAGATTATATGGAGTTCCTGCTAAAGAAATATAAGGGCAAAGAAATCGAGGCAAAGAAGTTTAAGTTTGACTGGGAAGGGGGATTATCAGAGATACAGGAGAAATTCACTTCCGTTGAGTTGCAACACAGGGCTTTGGAGTGGGGATAATGTTTTTAGTGGATACAAATGTATTTTTGGAAATCCTCTTGAAGCAAGATAAGAAATTTGATGATGCTTATCAGTATAGCATGGCTAAATATTGTGGATTAAAAGTGGTTACAATGGATATTTTGGAAAGAATGATCGATAGGGCAAATGAGAGGGCGAGAAGAGAGGATGTAGAGGATAGAGTTAGCTTTCGCGTAGCAGACGCGCAAGACCTCCCTTTCGAGGACAACATTTTCGATGTGGTCATTGGCGAGTTCATAACCGGACTCCTGGACGATATACCTGTCTATCCCCAAGAACTTGCTCGAATACTTCGGATACGGAATATACGTTGGCAGGAAATAATACTACTTACTGTGATTTAGATAAAATGAAGATAAAAAAATGGAGAAAGGGAAAAAAACAACTGACGAAATAAGATTCTTGGGTACCGCGGGTGCGAGGTTTGTAATGATAACGCAGTTTCGCTCATCCGCTGGCACTGTTCTCAATTTGGAGGGCACAAAAGTTCTTATAGACCCGGGTCCCGGCACTTTGGTCAGATTCGCATCCAGCAAGCCGAAACTCAACCCTGCTAAACTGCATGCCATTGTCTTAACTCACAAACACTTAGACCATTCTAATGACGTGAACGTAATGATAGAAGCGATGACCAAGGGGGGCTTCAAGAAGCGGGGAGTGCTTCTGTGTCCAAACGATGCCTTGTCAGACGAAGGCGATGCTGTTGTTTTGAACCGCTATAAAGGACTTTTGGAAAGGGTAGAAGTGCTAAAAGAAGGTGGGTTTTATTCCGTTGGTAAACTCGAGATAAACACGCCTAAAAGGCACGTGCATGGCGTGGAAACGTATGGACTGAACATAAAGGTACGCGGTGAAAATAAAACCAAAATTTCTTTTCTTGCGGATACGCTCTATTTCGATGGATTGGAGGATTATTACGATGGCGAAGTGCTCGTGATGAACGTAGCGATGTATAAAAGGAGAGAAGGAGTGGACCATCTTTGCGTGGAAGATACGAAGAAGATTATAGAAGCGAGGAGACCCAGGTTTGCAATACTCACGCATTTCGGCATGACCATGCTCAGAAACAAGCCCTGGGAAATAGCAAAACAGCTAAGCGAAGATACAGGTGTGGAAGTGATAGCAGCACGCGATGGTATGAAATTCGAGCTGCGTGACCTTTAGACTTGAAGTAATTGCAAAATGCAAAGGGCAAAATGTAAAAAACACTTATTCCTTAAAACTTTTAAGAAAAGTTTTATCAAAAACGCTTCGCGAAAATTATGTGTTTCTTTGATCAAACTTTTCCAAAGAAAGTTTATTGGGAACGCTTTCTTTTTACTTTTGCACTTTTCATGTTTCATTTAGACTTTCTCCTCCTAAAACCTTCTTCATCCGCATATTTCTCTATCAACGGTCTTATTTCCTCGCTATACCATCCCTTTTTAACGAACCCTGGGTATATCGGCAACCTTTCACGTAATTCAAAAGGAGCAACCATTTTCCTCAGGTCTTCCTCTTTTGGCCACGGTGATTCAGGATTTATATAGTCTATGGTCTTCTCCGATATCCCACCCAGGTCTGATGCGCCAAGTTCTATTAATTCCAATGGAGAAGTCAAATTTGGCGGGACCTGTATCGCTACCGCCTCTGGCAATATCTCTCTCGCTGCACGGACAACTTCCTTCAGTTCCGCGAAACTCGGTGGTTTCTTATTCCACATCGGCGTGAACGGCTTGGGGATGAAAGGCTGGATAATGACTTCCTGTATGTGCCCGTATTTATCGTGTAGCGATTTTATAGCACCCAAAGAGCGGATGCAGTCTTCTTTTTCTTCTCCTATGCCTATCAACAAGCCGGTAGTGAACGGTATCTCAAGTTTTCCAGCTTCCGCTATCGTTTTCATTCGTTCCTTTGGGATTTTCCCGGGTGATTCCTCATGTGCTTCAAGCTCTGCTGCGGTGGTTTCGAGCATCAAGCCCATTGATGCATTCACTTCTCGCAGCTCCTTTAGCTCATCCTCACTCAGCACGCCCAAATTGCAGTGAGGAAGCAATTCATGTTTTATCGCAAGTTTGCATAGCTCCTTCGTGTATTCAAGCAGTGAGGAATAACCTGAGTTAAGCATATTTTTTTTGAAGTAAGAAGAAAGATTTGCGAGTGCAGGCTTCTCGCCAGCGGTAAAAAGCGCTTCTGTTGCGGTGCCTTTGGATTTTACGAGGGCTAAAAATTCTTTCATGCCTATTATGTAAGCATCCTCAAAGCTGCGAGCTCGGAACCCGCAGTAGTCGCATGCATTCCGGCATACGTTCGTCACCGGTATGAAGATGTTTTTTGAGAAGGTGATGTATTTGCTTTTCATTTCATTAATCTTAATATTAATTTTATAAACATTCTATCCAATCAAACTTTTATCATAAAGAGGGGGATTCAGATGCAAGTCACGATAATAGGTGGAGCAGGGGGGATGGGAAAATGGTTTGCCGGTTTTTTCAAAGAAAACGGTGTTGAAGTGCGGATAGTGGATAAAAGCGATATAACAGAGACGGTAGCAAAGGAACTGGACGTGCAATTTTTAAATACAGACGTTTTAAAGCTGGAAGAAGGAACGCGAATAGAAAAGATTGTGGATACAGACGTGTTGCTCCTCTCGATGCCCATGGATATAACGGGACGTGTGATAGAGCGTGTGGGACCGAAGATGCATGATGGTTCACTGTTGATGGACATAACGTCAGTGAAAAAAACACCTGTAGAGATGATGGAGAACTTTACAAATGAGGAAGTGGAAATTATTGGCACGCATCCTTTATTCGGTCCTTCTACAACGAGTATGCAAGGTCAAACTATCATATTCGTGCCTTTAAGGAAGGGTCCGCTATACGAAAGGATATATGAGATGTTTGAGAGTAACGGAGCGAGGATTGAAATTTTAACGGCAGAGGAGCATGACGAGATAATGTCGGTTATCCAGGGACTGACACATTTTATTCTTCTCTCGTTCGGCATCACGTTAAAAAATCTCGATTTTGACGTTGCGCGGTCAAGGAAGTTTATGAATCCGATGTTCGAAATAATAATGGATTTTGTGGGTAGGTTATTACATCAAGACCCGCATCTATCCGCAATGATACAGACGAATTTTGAGATGCGTAAAGTACACGAATCCTTTTTAGCGGTTGCAAATAGGTTATACGAATTGGTATCAGCGGGTAATGTGGATGAGTTTATGGATGAGATGAGAGAGGCGAAAAAACACTTCGGGAATACCGAAAGAGCAATGATAGATTCGGAGAGGGTGATAGAGGGGAAGATAAACCAAAACCTTTTCTTAGGAAGAAAAGGTTTATCAAAAGAAAAGGAAAAACTTTCTTAGAAAGAAAGTTTTACCAAAGAAACCACTCTCAAGAAGAAGGATTTTTTATAAATAGACTCCAAAACCAAATGAGCGGAAACAGAAACACGAGAGTAAAAATATGTGGCAACACGAATGTCGAGGATGCGATAATGGCGGCAAAAGCAGGTGCTGATGCTCTCGGCGTGATAAACGTCGCTAATACGAGGAGATATATAGATTTAGAAGATGCAAAGAAGATATTCGAGGCTTTACCTGTTTTTGTATCAAAGGTCGTGGTTGTCACGTTGGATAATATGCCAATCGAATTCGTGCACGATAAAATAAAATCAATAGAGGAGCTTGGCGCAGATTGCATACAGCTTCACGGTGAAGAGCCCATGGAGCTTGTTGCAGAGTTACGCGCGAATATGGAAAGCAAAATAAGAATAATAAAGAAGGTTGGAGTGGGCGGAGATAAAGATAAGTGCTTGGAGAACGCTTTGGCGTATGAAAACGTTGTGGATGCAATATTACTGGATACCGTGATAGGGGGAACAGGGGAAATAGGCGGGACCGGGAAAGAACATGATTGGAACATAAGCAAGGAAATTGTGGAGCGTGTGAAAAAGCCGGTGATACTTGCCGGCGGATTAAACCCTGATAATGTTGCAAAAGCAAGAGCACTGGTAAAGCCTTATGCAGTGGACGTGTCCAGTGGTGTGGAGAGCGAAGTGAGAAAGAAGGATGCGGTGAAGGTAAAGAAATTCATAGAGGGGGCAAAATCTGCAAATAGGTAATTTACAATGGCTTGCGGGGTCATGGGGCAGAGCCCGCCCCATATGTGCATATGAAAAACACCGTCCTATGAATAGGAGAGGGATGTACCTTGACTTTGTCACATTTCAAATTTACCACAGAGAACGCTGAGTTCGCAGAGGAAATAATTAGTTATTTATTGTTTGAATAAACCTCCGTACCCTCTGAGTTCTCCGTGGGCTCGGCGGTTAATTTTTTGCAGTCCGCTCTTATCGGCTGCGATTACGGAGTCCGCTCCTTATGGCTGCAGCCTCTCCCCGGATTCAAACATTCTTATTGCGTCCTTTACTATATCTTCACTCCTCATAAACTCCAGATAAGCAACAGCCATGTCTATTTGGGAGTCATTAACAATGCTTACGTTATTAATGGTGACATTCGATTCCCATTTAATGAGTTCCTTAAGATTCTCTATTGGGTGATTCGATAGGGCTTCTTCCTCGCTTATGAAGGTAGAAGGAAGGGACACTATCCCTACGATCAATGCCGCAGCTATTATTGCTTTCATATTTCCGTAT
>JANJFQ010000187.1 GCA_025435355.1 Candidatus Methanophagales archaeon
GTTATCGCTATACCCGCCACCGATAGCACTGCAACTATCATCAAGGGCAATATCATCTTCGTCGTACTATTTTTATTTATTTTTGCCACTTTTTCACCTCCTAATTTTTTATTTTTTAGCCCTTCCTTCCTCCCCTTGCCCCTTTTCTTTTTACCCTTTGCCTATCTACGTTACCTCTGAAGGAGAGTAAGTTGGGATACCATTCATGGCTGCCACTAACTATCAGGGAAGAAGGTGTATATAAGTTTTTCGATTGTGTTCGAATTTAAAGATTGTTAACAGAAAGGGAGACAGCCTTTATATGCTATTTTGCATATTTATCCTATACAAATAAAAAAAGAGGGAGCAAGATGATCCGCATTACGCAACTTGTTCATGGAAAGGGAACCGTTAGCGAAGCACTAAAGTATAGAAAAAAGCCCCCGCATCAGGTTCCAAGCAGGTTACTGGCATTTGCTGAAACTCACAGACCCGTGGTTTTCTGGAACATCACGAACAAATGCAACTTAGCGTGTGCGCATTGCTACATTAATGCTGAATCCGGACCTGATGGAGGAGATGAGTTATCAGTAGAAGAGGCGAAAGCCTTCATCGCCGACCTCGCAGATATGAGAATCCCTTTACTCATGTTCACCGGTGGCGAACCGTTAGTCAGAAAAGATTTCTGGGAACTTGCAGATTACGCTACTGCAAAAGGGCTGAAGACCGCACTGAGCACCAATGGCACGCTGATAACAAAAGAAGTCGCGGCAAGACTAAAGGCGATTGGAATCGAGTATGTTGGTGTTTCTCTGGACGGTGCGAATGCGGAAACGCATGACGCCATCAGGAATCAACCAGGGAGCTTTAAGAAGGCGGTGCAAGCGTTGAAGAATTGCGTGGAAATCGGGCTCACGTCCGGCATCCGGGTTACCATTACGAGGGACAATTATCGAGAAATAGCCAGCCTGATTGACCTTTCCCTCGCTATAGAAGTTCCGCGGTTTTGTGTTTACTGGCTTGTTCCGAGCGGAAGAGGTAAAGAGATTTATGAGAGGCAATTAGAGCCACACGAAACTTCACATATCTTTGACCTGCTGTGCCAAAGAGCAAAGGACGTGGACCCGGGAAAAATAGAACTCCTCACAGTTGATGCACCTCAAGACGGCATTTATCTGCTGAATAAACTGCGCGAGGAGGATAGCCAGGGATATGAAGATGCACTTAAACTGCTACAATTTACCGGTGATTCGTGCAGTGCCGGTGACCGCGTTGCGAACGTTGACCCTGCAGGAAATGTCTATCCCTGCCAGTTCGCGCAGTTAGAAGAGTTTAAAATAGGGAACGTTAGAGAGAGGAAATTCAGTGAACTCTGGATTGATTCTGAAAATCCCGTCCTCGCTGCTTTCCGAGAAAAGACGAACCTCTTAAAAGGAAAGTGTGCTTCCTGCGTTTACAAAGAGTTATGCGGTGGTGGATGCAGGATAAGGGCATACGCACAATATGGCGATATATGGGCTGAAGACCCATTATGCCCTTTCGTGATGGATGCTGAGTAACTAACTGCAAAATGCAAATTGGAAAAGGCAAAATAAAAACAGTAAATACTAAACTTCTATGAACCCGACCAAAAGAAGCTTTCTGATTGTCATTGCTGTCCTGCTGGTAACGGCAGCGGCGGCGCTGACGACGTATTCCTGCTACTATGCTCCTTCATCGTCCAAGGTGGATGTAAATGCCTCTGAAGTCGCTCCGGATGAACTTCTCGGGATGAAGAAAATGGTAGTATCCAGCAGTGCGGATGCACTGCAGCGTGTAAAGCAATCGCACACCGGCAGTATCGAAAAGGTCAAAGATGTGGCAATCGTGCATTATATGAAAGAGGACAGAATGTTGACGCTGTGGACGACTCAGTATTCAAACGAGACAATCGCAGGTAGTGAAACCGAGAAGATGGCGATAGGTATGCGCGAATGGGGCGGTAGTTGGGCATCCGATCTGAAAGAGCTTACAATCGCCGGGAAGCAAGTGTATCAAACCTCTTCAGACAATGTGTCACACTACTTCTGGGCAGACCGCGAGTGGGTGCTCTATATTATACCTCATAACTTCACTCAAGACGAAATCGCCGCGATTATCAATGTTATTCCTCAAGAACAAACTCGAAAGTAAGAATCATTACCGCGGTTATCAGGAGAAGGAAAGCGATTAGCAGCCGTAACTCCGGCACCACTTCTGATAGACTGGAACCCGCTATGATTTCCTTTGTTGCCGAGACCGAAGGCATAAGCACAGGCATACAAACAGGAATAAGGAGAAAAGAAAGGAGTAAGGTTTTACCTTCTGAGAACATTACGAGTCCTGAAACAAAAGAACCCGCAAACGAGAGCCCCACCGCACCTAAGAGGCATACAAGCAAGAGAGCCAGGAATCTTCCGCTCAAATCGAGATTTAAAAAAATAATGGAGAACGGAATTAAAACGCATTCTACGAAAAAAAGCAGCGCTGTTCCATAAATGATTTTCCCGAACAGGATTGCCAGTGGTGAGCAAGGCAGGGTTTTCAACCCGCCAAGGGTTCCCCGGTCTGCTTCGCGCGTAAAAGAAGTGGTAAATGCAAGAATACTCGCGAAGAAGAGGATAATCCAGAGCGCAGCGGCTGACACCTCTGGACCCACCGAGCCGTCACTCCACGCGAAACTGCAAATCAGAATGGAACCTACCGAGAAGGTAAGAATTGATAGAACCTCATAAGACCGCCGGAACTCTGTCCTCAGGTCTTTCTCCGCTATCCTGAAAGCTGCACTTTGAAAATCCCAAATATTTTTCATTGTTGTCTCTCTAAAAAGACATTTCTTCTACTATTTTACCTTTATCGAGCAAGATTCCCTTCTCGCAAATTTTCTTCGCCCACTCTAAAGAGTGCGACGATATTAGTAGCGTCTTTCCTTCCTGGCTTTTGAAGTAGTGTACGAGAAGGTCACAGGTTTTCGTGTCCAGCCCTGCGAAAGGCTCATCGAGCAAGATTAAATCAGGATTATGAATTAACGCCCTCACGATGTCCGCCCTTTTTCTCAATCCATGCGACAGTTGCTTT
>JANJFQ010000064.1 GCA_025435355.1 Candidatus Methanophagales archaeon
CGGGGAAAGACGGAATAAAAAACGGGTTAAAGGCAAAAAAGGGGAAAAAACGCAGCACAATGACACGTTGAGCAGCGCATCTTAAGCTACCCGCTTAAAAATAGACGTTTATCAAAATCCTCAATAATCCTTCATCGCTTCTCCCATAGCCGTATCGGGTTTTGTAGTATTTTAGCTTTAAAGGTTTTGCCGAGATAGCCATTGCTACGAAAATAGACGATACGATTTTTTTCTTAGCAAAACCTTTTCATAGGAGTGAAAAGTAAGATCTATCATGCGTCTCCTTATTACTTTCCAGGCAACAAAAGCCCAGGCCTATGAACCGATGTACCATCATAAGCTCCAGGGATTCATTTATGGGCTGTTGCGAGACGTTGGATTCGGGATGGTGCATGACAGAGAAGGTTATAAGTTCTTCAGTTTTTCAAATATTTTCCCGATAAGAGATATGGGGGAGGGGGACTTTGTGAAGTTGATTATCGCTTCACCAAATAAAGAGCTCATAGCATCATTAGAGGGCCCGTTGCAAGAAATTTCAGCGCGGGCCAGTTTGATCAACATCGGCGAGATGTCTTTTAATGTCGTGAATGTGAAGAAGCTGGAGATAAAGCTTAAAAGAGGGGATTTACGGTTGATTACCGCTACTACGGTGATAATCAGGATACCGGAGCGGAATTATGAGCGATATGGGATACCAGAGGATGAGAGGAAACATAGGTATGTCTACTGGCGTCCGAAATATTCATTTGAGGCGTTTTTAAAGCAATTGAGTGAGAATTTAATCAAGAAGTTTAACGACTTTTACGGAACGCAGTTACAGAACCACGAATTGTTTGAGCAATTTATGTTCCGGAGACCCACAGCCACAAAGGTAGTTATTGATGGAAGGGAATATGATTTGGTAGGCAGTATGTGGGAGTTTACCTGGAGTTATATAGATAACCAGCAACGCCGGGTGATAGAATTCGGATTAGATGCTGGATTTGGTGAGAGGAACTCATTGGGCTTTGGCTTTGTGAATAAAATTAGGAGTGAAAGAGAAAACTCATTAAAACGCTAATATATACTCGTTTGAGCATATCTGGCGGCATGCTCTTCCCAAAACCTATGGACGCGGAAACTGAAACTGAAACTGAAACGGACATTGGCGCATTACTGTCGAACGAAATGTTCGTCAGCGGTACGCAGGTGAATTATTACGTCATTTGTAAGACGAAATTATGGTTGTTCTCGCATTTTGTCACGATGGAGCAGAGTTCAGACCTTGTCTCGTACGGTAAGCTTGTCCACGAGACATCGTATGGAGGAACGAAAAAGGAAATCGTCATAGACAATCGAATAGCGATAGATTTTATCAAAAAGGGCGATACGCTCGTTTTACACGAGGTGAAGAAGGGAAAGAGGCTTGATAAGGCGCATAGATACCAGCTTCTTTACTATCTGTTTTATTTGAAGGAATTGAAAGGGTTGGAGGATGTAGTGGGGGAATTGGACTATCCCCTGTTGCGTAAGAAGGAAAAGGTTGAGCTTACTGATACGTTAAAAGAGGAGATAAGAGCCATACTAAAGGGGATACAGAAGGTGGTTGCATTGCCAGAGCCACCACCCCCTTCGTATCTGAGAATCTGTCGTAAATGTGCGTATTTTGAATTCTGCTGGGTGTGAGGTGGATAAGTAATGAAAGTGAACTACTACATCTTGAGGAACGGGATCCTGAAGCGGAAACAGAACACGGTGTATTTCGTGTATAAGAAGAATACGGAGAGTAAGAAGGAAGAGGAAGAGAAGGTATTTGAGGTTGAAGTTGAGGGTAACGAAACGGAACTCAAAGGAGATACGGAGAGGCAAGAAGAAGAGAAAGCGAAGCCCGAGATCGAGAGGAAGATACTGCCCATCGAGCGGATAAGTGCGATTTACGCGTACGGGCGGATATCATTTACTTCGGGCGTGATCAGTTACCTCTCGAAATACGGGACACCGGTGCATTTCTATAACTATTACGGGTTTTACGAGGGTAGTTACTATCCCCGGGAGCGATTACTATCGGGTGATTTAGTGATAAAACAGGCTGCGCATTACATGGAGAAGAAGAAGCGGCTGGCGTTAGCGAAGGCGTTTGTGCATGGTGCTGCGGAGAACATCATGCGGAATCTCGAGTATTACAATCGAGAAGGAAGAGCAGTAACGAAGCAGTTGGAAGGGATACAGACTTTAAGTACACGTATAGACAGTAAGGAGACGAACACTGTGCAGCGGTTGATGGCGATAGAAGGCGCGATACGAAATACGTATTATCAGAGCTATGATAAGATCGTGCCGTCGGGCTTCAAGTTCGGCGTGAGGACGAAGCAGCCGCCGGAGAACCCGTTGAATGCGTTGATCAGCTTTGGCAATTCGATGCTGTACGGTACGGTGCTGACGGAGATTTACAATACGCAACTGAACCCGACGATTAGCTATTTGCACGAGCCTTCGGAACGCCGATTTTCGCTGTCTTTAGATGTAGCGGAGGTGTTCAAACCGTTTCTGGTGGATCGTGTGATCTTCAAATTGGTGAACAAGCACATGCTGAGTGAGGGCGATTTTGTGCAGGAGCTGAACTCGTGTTTGCTGAATGATAAAGGGCGGCGGACGTTCATTGCGGAATGGGATGAGAAATTGAAGACGACGATCAAGCATCGGGATTTGAAGCGGAACGTATCGTATCAGCGGCTGATCCGGTTAGAATGTTATAAGCTGACGAAGCATTTATTGGGTGCGAAGGAGTATAAGCCTTTTGTGATCTGGTGGTAATAACTTTTTCCACAACGTGGAAAACCTTCACTAAAAATACGCTGACGCTGTTGAGGAGATGAAGACTCAAAAGGTAACTCCGAAAGGTATAATTAGAAGGAAGGGGAATAGTGAAGCAGATAGATGAAGAAATTAGAGCTAGCGAAGGAATTTGCACGAACGTTGAAAGACGCTGCAGCGGAGAGGATAATCCTCTACGGCTCGGTGGCGCGGGGCGAGGATAAAGAGGAATCCGACGTGGATATCCTGGTACTATCGAGCGATAAGCAAAAGACCAGAGACAAAGTGATTGAAAAGGCAATTGACATACTGCTTGATACGGGCACCTATATATCCGTTAAAGTTATCACTCCTGGAGAGTTTGAGCGGTTGAAAAATACGCATTTTATCTCGCAGATTACGAATGAGGGTGTGGTAATTGGATGAGAAGTTAGTATTGATGGAGCGAGCAGGTGAGAAGTTAGAGGTATCGAAAAGTCTATTGGAGGACGGTTTTCATTCAGACGCGGTGAGCAGGGCGTATTACGCGATGTTTTTCGCTGCACGGGCGTTGTTAGCAGAGCGAGGGATGTATCCAAAGACGCACCGGGGTGTTATTTCTCAGTTTGGATTGGAATTTGTAAAAGGAGGAAAATTCGAGCGTGCAATTTTCGACTTGTTCGCACGTGCGCAGGAAGACCGTGAGGAAGCAGATTATGGACTCCTATCAGGGATTGAAGAGGAAGAGGCGAGGAAGATAGTAAAAGGAGCTGAACAGTTCTTGAAGGAGTGCGAAGAGTTCCAGGGATGAGATACTGATGTGCATTAACTAAGCAAAGATGAGACATGTACGTGATAATCGTGTATGATATGGGTGTGGAACGCGTGACGAAGATCTGCCAGTATCTGCGACGATCTATGGACTGGGTACAGAACTCTGTATTCGAAGGAGAGCTGACGGATGCGGAGTTCAAGCGGATCCAGCACGACTTAAAAGAGCTAATAGAAGCGGACGTGGATTCCGTGAGGATCTACCGGTGGCGGACGAAGGATCAGGTGAAGATCGAGACGCTGGGCGTGGAGAAGGCTGATATTGGGTGCATCATATAATGTTGTTATTTCCCTCCTCTTCATCGATCAGCAATCCTAACTCGGCATCATATTTTGCATTTACAAAAATTGCAGGTTCATAGTCAACTCGCCCTTCACTCATCAATTTATGATATTGCCCATTCGTCAGGCGCAAATTGTATTGCATAGCATCGAATATCCTCTTATTCGTTATACAACGGAGATATTCTCCACGGTATAATGCTGGAACGGCCTCAATCGAATCAAATAGGTCGTAAAAATTTGATTCTTTTCGATCGGATTTTTTGAACGGCACAATAGCATCTATTATTTGCTTAAATAACGTCTTTGTTTCTTTGAATTCACTTCTTTTCTCGCCAAAACCACCGGCATAGACTTCATTTACAGCATCATATAATTTATGCTCATACAAGAGATCAAAATGAGATAAAACTTCTAAAGTCCTTTTTACAATCCGTTCGTCGTAGATAAATCGGTCATTCTCAGAACCCTTTGAAAATACAAAGACATCACAGATTCCTTTTAGAGGCAATCCTTCCTCATTTTTTCTTCGATTAACTCTCCCAAATCGCTGTATTAGCGCATCTATAGGAGCAGGCTCCGAAAAGCATACATCATAGTCGATATCAAGCGACACCTCAATAGCCTGTGTCCCAACTAATAAATTAAAATTTCCAATTCCTCTTTCTATCTTCTCCCTGTCTTTTAGTATAAACCGTCCATGTAATAGTGCAGATTTGTTAACCTCATTTTTCAACAAGTTGTAGATCATTTGAGCACGATTTACCGTATTACACACGATCAAAACCTTCTCTTTATTTGCCAATATCTTTTTTAGCAAGTCTATGTTTTCAGTTATTTCTCCATCAATTATTTTGCATTTATGGCGTAAGTGTCTGTTTAAATTTTTCTTATCAAGAGTTATTTCATGTTCAATGTGGAGGGAGTCTAAAAATAAATTTTTTATAAAATCTGGTAATGTTGCCGACATTATTAATATCTTTGCATCCAATTCTTCCTTCAAGTATTCACACATCGACAGTATCAATCCTACAGTTCGAGCATCATAAGCATGTATTTCATCAAAAATGAACAATCCGTTATACATTTCTAAAAGGCCCATTTCATACCCTTTCAGCGAAAAAAAGTGCTTTAGGCACTGAAATGGCGTCATTATCTTATAAGGGCTATAAATTTTCCTTGATATGTTCTTCACCTCTTTGAATTTATCCTCTTCAAACATTTTATATAAAAAATACGTCGCTTTTCCGTGTAACAAGGATACACAACCATCATCCAAGTAATAAGGAATTAATTTTTTCAATAACCGTTTGTACATCGCATTTATACTTGCAGTGTAGGGTAAATTATAAAAAATTCTATTTCCTTTCGCTTTGTTTAAGTTATGAGTGGCCCAAAATAATGATGCTTCTGTTTTTCCAGAGCCCGTTGGTGAGATGAGTATTACATCCCCTTTAATTGATAGACATTGCTCTTGTACAGTCGTCAATGAATTAAAATTATATACTTCCGTTAAACTCGGAAGAGGTTTTAATATATTCGTTATTCCAGCAGAAGCCAAATAATCACAGGCGTTCATCATGCCTTTTCCAAAAATTCCCGCCTTCGACAAAAGCCAATTTACCTCTTTTAATCTAATACACCTATCTATTTTTTGTATTGTTTCTTCCCACAATCCATTATCTTTTGGTAGATCTTTTATTGAGTCAACCTCATATTTGGTAGATCCAAATATCTTCTTGGAAAAGGTAGGATACTTCTTGATTAGTTCGTTTAATCCAAGTATATTGGGTTCAATCTCCTCCAACCGCTCATTGAAGCGAGGATCTATATCATCTTCATCTTCAATATACCTCGTCAGCTCTTCAACATCTTTGTGATGGGTTAAAACCAATATTTTTATAAATTCTGTATCTTCCTTATTTAAACGATTTATAAATGGAATCGAAAGGATTTCGTGCCTATAGCCCCAATTTTTTCCTTGAGGGCGCAATGACTTTTGAAAACCCTCTGCTGCCTTACCAAAATCATGAAAGAACAATGCATTAAAAATATCCTCATAAAAAGTGGGATACTCTACGAATTCATCTAAATTAGGGTATATATTCCTTAATTGAGCAAAAACTGCAAGGCAATTATTTACATGCTCTTCAAGTGATTCGCCATTACTTTTTGCTTTTATCATTGAAAATATGCAGATATACACCAATATTTAAATCAGAATCATAATATCCCTCCTCTATTTGCTGCCTTGTTTCTACAATACAGTATGTTCTTACTTCTACCGGCTTTCTTTCAGCCTCATCTGTATAATCAGAAGGTAATGATATCACTTGACCAGGTACTTTGCCATCAAAAGGTATGATCGTATTGCATATCTCAACGTTTTCCTTTTGGATTAATTCAATTTCATCTATCTTTGTTACTTCTGCTAAATCTGCTTGTCTGCCAAGTAAAAGGGTGTAAAAAGGATTTCTTAAGTATTTCTTGAAGTTCAAATCTGATATGTATATGTTTAGCGTACAATCGTACAAGAACTCTCTTCTCACGATGTTAGTGCCAAGATACGATACGGGCTTCTTCTTTCCTTCACCGCCATATTCTAAGATACGCTCAAGATCAACGCCACGCCCTTTTGAAGTAAAGGTGTAACCCACTGATAAATCGTAGATACTAACTTTCTCACCTTTTGCCGCAGAAAGCAAGCCATATATAGTAGAGAGTGGAGGGATTCTGTAGGTGGGTTGGTAAGATACAGCAAACATAGGATACCTAAATGATGCAGTCAGTGCATGTATCTCTACACGAAGAGCATCCATGTCTCTTGCCTATATGAGTCCATTCGCTGTTATCTCTTCTACAAATTGATCTATCGCTTTCACAGGGGTTGTGGTTACAACATCAACACCTTCAGGAGCCGAGAAATGATCCAGTTCTTTATCTTTATCCGTCCCGAAACCCGATAATTTGCCGATGTAAACCGTACTCAAGAGTTCACCTCTGTAATCCTCTAGCACCTCGTACAACGCATCAATATTGACCAATCCATCTTCATATTTATTATGCGGAATGACGCTCATAAAGATGTTATTTCCACAGTTCAATACCGCTAATATAATTAATTTTGGAGCCACATCTGTGTGGTGCAGTGCTTGCATCGCACCGCCATTTAGATATTTTAATGCTTTTATCGTGTCTGAAACTCTCTTCTTCTTCAGTTCTTGAGGTGTCTTATAGGTCACATCATCCTCTTGCAACCCCTGTTCTTCGTATTTAGCTGCGAGATCTCTTGAGAGATTTTTGCTTCCGGGTTTATCTATGATCGTGAATCTACCTACAGAATCAATGTCCAGTGCGAAGATACCTTTCAGTATATTGCTATAGAATTGATGACTAAATAATATCGGATTGCCTTCGAGTTTTCGTGTCAAAGAGCCAAAGTCAGAGGTCGGTCGTATAGGGAAACCAATCAAAGGCGAGCATTTCAAGGGAGAAACTCTCGTGACGGTCACATTCTCCATCTTTGGCTTTCCTTTTTTATCAGTCTCGCCAGTCTCTACTCTTCTCGCACTCATGTAACCAAAGACGTCATCATCATCATATTCCAATGGATCCGCTTTCGTTACGCCCTGATTCTTTTTTATTACTTCTACTGGTGAACAGTTCCATTCAAATTTATCTTCTAAAACTATTCTCCACCAGTACCTTAGAGCCTGCGCCGAGACGTAAGGTCTTCTTCCTCCAGGGGACTGAATTATCTTTGTTGCCACTTCATTCTCGTTTGCAACACTTCGATCGATTCCTTGATTATTCAATGCCGAAAAAGGCGCATCAATCAAGTAAGCTCCTAAAACTGTTTTCATTTTTCACCACCCTCAGATTCATTTTCTTCTGAGCTTGAAAGCATATCATGCAGTCTTTCGTACAATCTGATAACGATTAAATCTCTGATCTCTCGCCAACCGGAATAATCTTCTGGGATAATAGTTGAGATATATTCGTCGAATGTTATCATCGGGCCATCTTTACCCAACTTTTGCCAATCCCTAAAGACAAGTCTCAACTGGTTTCTGAATGCCGAGAGATCTTTGGCCGAAACTATATCGTTTACTCGCCGCTTATTGTTTGTCTCCTCAATACAAGTGGCGATCTTATCTGCCAAGTTCTTAATTGCCCCAATCCTTTTTTTATTCATGTCTCTAACCAACTCCATATAGCGTTCAACAATTATCCAAGGCACAGTCGACTTTTTAATTTTATCATCTTTAAAAGTCCAAACTATAGATCTATTGTTTAATAAGCTATCATGAATTCTATTGTAATTAACTTTCCAAATTGTTAGACCACTTTTTGTACCCTCCTTGACGCGATAGTGTCTTGAGAGTAAATCGTACCACGTTCTTCTGTATTCTGGACTTTTCATCAGCATAATTACGAATCTAAAGACATTGTTTGGCAACTTATAGATTGAAACACCAGCAGGATTTTGATTGAAATTATCTATGCGATAAATCATTATCTCCTCGTTGTCATTTAATAATGTTTTGTAATTCACGGATAGTTTATACGCAAGATGAAATAATGCATTCTGTGGTGATTTAAAGCCCTCATCAAATATGCCAGAAGTATCTTTGGATTTAAAGGCATTAAGCACCATCTTTCTATTAATATATTCGATACATTCTCTACCGAATACTAGCATCACATCTTCATTGTTACAATTTATCGCGCTGGGTTTTCCGCCTGTTTTATAGAATAACTGTGGTGCAAATTGCACCGCCAAAGCACATCTTGCACAAACATCAATACCGTTTTTAAAAGAGGGAAAGAAATTAGTAAAATCCGATGAACCAATTAGGGGTATTTGAGTCTTGACAAATGGCTTACCGTCTCTTCGCTTGTATGCGGGATTTCCGCAAAATATGCAGTAATCATTAGATTTGTCAACTTCATCGATGCCATCTATAAGTTCGTACAAAAACTCTTTTGATTTTTCTTCTCTCTTATAATTTCTGGCGGCTTGCACGTAAGTGCTATTTGGGAAAATAGATTGTATTTCCTTATACCACGCGGGCGTCAAATACAGTTTGACAAGCTTGTCTGAGGCTTTTTTAAGATCTCCCTTCGAACAATTATATACCTCTTTATCAGTCAATAATTTGATTGCTATCAAACCTGAATTGACAATAGGATCACCTACAGAATCAGGTTTTATTTTCCCCGCAGGGATTTCTTCATCTATTTCTTCAACACCGTACCTGTGAACTGCCTTCAGCATCACACCCCCATTTTTACTTATTACATATAAGCTTTTCGATTGTTCGTTTTAGAGTCACATATATCCTACTTTACTGTACACCCAGACCCTACATTTATGTTTTCTTCTTCACTTCGTTTTTCGTTCTCCCGCTTGCTCGTATATCGAGTAGTTTAAAGCGGTTCTTTTGGTAAAGCTTTTCTTCTTCAAGAAAAGGTTTGTCGGGGATCTTTTTATATACCGTGAGGAATTATAGATTCCAGACGGAGGTGGTAAAAAAGGTCTACTTTAAGAGGATAAAAGGCACTAAATAACCGATTTCGCGGGCTGTTAAACACGGACTAAGGTAGGATTGAAACTCATAACATCCCTGTCTGCTATGAATTGATCTATGGTTAAACACGGACTAAGGTAGGATTGAAACAAGATATATAGAGGAGCAAACAGGCAAATGATACTGGTTAAACACGGACTAAGGTAGGATTGAAACAGCACTTTGATAGCATCAAACATTATTTCTTCCATGTTAAACACGGACTAAGGTAGGATTGAAACGGACATTGTAGAAGAGGATAGTTTTGCAATGCTTCAGTTAAACACGGACTAAGGTAGGATTGAAACATTCCTGGCAGAAGCTTACATTCAAAAAACATGAAAGTTAAACACGGACTAAGGTAGGATTGAAACATAGTGATGTTCTGGCGGGATGCATGGGAAGAACGGTTAAACACGGACTAAGGTAGGATTGAAACAATTCAGCTAATACAGAAGAAGACTTTGAAGAGCTTGTTAAACACGGACTAAGGTAGGATTGAAACCTTCTTCTCCGTGTCGTCTTCACAACTCTCTACTATGTTAAACACGGACTAAGGTAGGATTGAAACACATTATTTTATCCTCGCCAACTCAGCTTTCAACTCGAGTTAAACACGGACTAAGGTAGGATTGAAACGGCGTTTCGGCTGTACAAGAAGAAGAGATGTTATTTGTTAAACACGGACTAAGGTAGGATTGAAACGCAGATGTCTATGTTGATGGTGTGTTAGTGTATGAGTTAAACACGGACTAAGGTAGGATTGAAACGAACATATAACCAAAGTGGCAAGTGATAATATACGGTTAAACACGGACTAAGGTAGGATTGAAACGCTGTTGATGCAACGGCAACTACGCATACGGATTGTGTTAAACACGGACTAAGGTAGGATTGAAACGTACTTGAACAGTATGGTATAGTAGGCGTTCCTTTAGTTAAACACGGACTAAGGTAGGATTGAAACCTCACAGGAAAGTTTATAATCGCTGGTATATACGGAGTTAAACACGGACTAAGGTAGGATTGAAACATAAGGAAACATCAGATAACCAACTTTCCATGTATGTTAAACACGGACTAAGGTAGGATTGAAACGCGTCAGTTTCACCTGTTGTGTATGTACTAACTATGTTAAACACGGACTAAGGTAGGATTGAAACTTCATTAACTTCCTCTATTGGAATATTGTAGTGCTGTTAAACACGGACTAAGGTAGGATTGAAACGTACAAGCGATGTTCTCAACGCTTGAATACATCAAGTTAAACACGGACTAAGGTAGGATTGAAATAGTCTATTGATTTTATGTTATGTTATAGAAAACTTCAGGGCTATTTTTGTCGCGGTGTCCTTCTTACGCAGGATTGTACGCAACATCATCTTCTAAATATCGCGTCTGTTTAATGAATGTGAAAAGGAGAAGTGTTAATT
>JANJFQ010000065.1 GCA_025435355.1 Candidatus Methanophagales archaeon
ATTTAATGTTCTAATCGGACCAAACGCAAGTGGAAAGAGCAACTTCTTGGATTGTTTTGATTTTGTCTCCGAAATAGCCCAAGGAAGTTTTGATAATGTCTTTGATAAAAGAGGAAGTTATGAGCACATGGTATTTGGAGGAGAAGGAAGCATAGAATTATCTGTTGAATTCCTGCTGGATGGTAAACCATCAGAGTATTTTATTTCCTTTTCAGATAAGGACATAGTTAAAGAAAAGTTGACCGTTGGAGAGGAGATAATGGATCGAGATTTAGAAGGGGTTAGAGAAGGCGTCAGAGATGAAATGAGAAAAATGGAAGGACAACTAACGCCAGGGTATTCTCTTATTTACACCTTTGGTAGCAAAAATTATCAGCAAATCCTCAAAACCAAGGAATACCTAAGCTCTTGGAAATCATACAATTTTATCACCTCAGAAATGAGGAAGACATATTCCGCCAAGAGAAATCTTGTTCTGGAAAAAAACGGAGGAAATTTAGCACAGGTTTTACTCTCTTTGCATAACGAGCGACCAAAAATGTTTGACAAAATAGAGAACATGCTTACGCAGGCAATTCCGCAGATAGATGAACTTTTGACCCCGTTGACTGAGGGCGGGGATACTTACGTAGCGATTAGAGAAAAAGGTTTTGATACTCATTTTGACTATTTCCAGGTTTCTGATGGCACGCTTAAGCTTCTGGCTTACATTACTGCAATAGCTTCAATCGAACCGAAGTTAGTTTGTTTTGAAGAGCCTGAGAACTTCATACATCCTCGACTACTTGAGCTTTTAGTGGAGATTTTGAAAAAATCCGATAAGCAAATAATTCTGTCAACGCATTCTCCATATCTTGTTGATTGGGTTGAGCCAGAGGATGTGGTAATAGTAGAGAAAGAGGAAAAAGAAACAGTAGCAAAGAGAATAAAAAGAGTTGATAAGCTAAAAATAAAAAAACATTTGGAAGAGATAGGTCTTGGAGAGTTGCTGTATAGTGGAGAGGTTGGTGGGGTTCCTTGATAGGATTTATAGTAGAAGGTCGGTCAGATGAGAAGGTGGTAGAGGAAATTAGTAAGAAGCTTCGTGTATTTCCAAAAATAAAGAAAATGGGCAAGACGATAAGCCCGAGGAAAGCAAAAGCTTTTGCAGAATTTTTATTAGACATGGATTGTGAGAAAGTAATCATCCTCAAAGACTCTCATTGTTCTAATCCTACAAAGATAGAAGAAAATTTGAGAAATAGGCTCGAAGAAGAGAGTTTGAGAGATAAAATTAACGGAAATGTAAAAATTTGCATCGTAGTTCATGCCATAGAATCCTGGCTCCTTGCTGATGAAGAAGCAATAGGTGATTATCTGGGTGCTAAAATAAAGGGAATCCCTAATCCTGAAAATGCGTGCAAGCCAGAAGAAGTTTTAGATGAAATGTTTAAGAAGAACGGAATGGAATATTTAAAAGGAGGTGAAGATCCGAGAGAAATAGCAAAAAGATTGAGGTTAGAGAACGTTATAACAAAATGTCCCTCCTTTATAAAGTTCAAGCAGATTATAGAATAGAAAGGAGTTAAAAATGCAGAAAGAGGAAGAAGAAATAAAACTGGGTTTTGTCGTCTCAGAGTTCCACCGTGACATCACTTATCAGATGGAGATATTGGGGGGGGAACATGCGGAGTTTCTCGGTGCGAAAGTTTCTCGAACCTTATATACGCCGGGAACCTTTGACATGCCGCTTGCAGTGAAGAAAATGCTAACCGAGGAAGAAGTAGATGCCGTGGTTACTTTGGGATGCATAATAGAAGGGGCAACGAAGCATGACGAAGCGATAGCATCGCAAATGACGAGGAAAATAATGGACCTTTCGCTGGAGTATGAAAAACCAGTGACTTTAGGCGTCTCAGGACCCGGAATGACGAGGTTAGAAGCGCAGGAGAGGGTAGATTACGCAAAAAGAGCGGTAGAAGCCGCGGTAAAGATGGTGAAGAGGTTTAGAGGTTTAGAGGTTTAGAGGTTTAGAGGCTTAGAGGAGTGGAAGGATGACGGCATTTTTAAAAATCCTTTGCTGTTCTTCGCTTCCTTAAAACTCATCAGCGTTAATTCCTCTTTTTTAGTAGATTAAAAGTTTGTCTTTTTAGCAGCTTAGTCTTTCGATTATCTAATCCGCGGAACCCGCTGAACCTCTAAGCCGCTAAAATACCAAGCCTCTAATCCGCTTGAGGTCACATCAACCTCGCAGGAATCTCCTGATTCCTTATCAAATCTTCAACGCTTTCCCTCGACCTTATCAAATCTACCTTTCCATCACAAACCAACACTTCCGCACATCTCGGTCGCCCGTTATACTGCGAACTCATCGAGAAGCCATAAGCACCTGCATCCAATATCGCAACTAAATCGCCTCTCTTCACTTCCGGGAGCATTCTATCCTTCGCTATTATATCTCCCGCTTCGCATACAGGTCCAACAACGGTGTATAACTCCGAAACTTGCTCATTTACCTTGTTCGCCACCACCACTTCGTGATACGCATCATACATCACAGGTCTTAAAAGCAAATTAAATCCGGCATCTATCGCCACGAAATTTTTATACGCTGTGGGGCTCTGCACCACGACCCCGCAAGCCATGTAAGGGCTTAGCTTAACTGCGTTTACCCTGCTCAGCAGTATTGTGGTTGCGCCTACGATAGACCTACCGGGTTCAAGAATGAGTTTCAAGTTTATACCCAATTCCTTCATTTTTTTTTCAAAAACCGGCAATATTGCTTCTGCAAGGTCTCTTGGCGTGGGTGCTATCTCTTTTTCCTCTTTCCTGTATCTAATTCCAAGTCCTCCGCCGAGGTCCACAAATTCGAGTGCTATTCCTTTCCCGTGTAACCTCTCCACGAGGTCCATCATCTTTTCCGTCGCTTCTCTAAATACGCTTACGTCCAATATCTGCGAGCCTATATGACAATGTATGCCAGTAAGGGAAATGTTATCCAGCTTTTTCGCTTCTTCACACGCTGAAATCACCTCGTAAAAAGGAATGCCAAATTTCGATTCCTTCAAACCCGTTGCTATTTTTGGATTCACCTCTGGCAACACATCGGGATTCACGCGTATTGCAATTTCCACCTCTTTCCCCAACTCGTTTGCTACCGCCGATAAAGTTCTCAATTCGTCAAGTGAATCCACAGATACTCTTACATCTGATTCTACCGCCTCTCTCAGGTCCTCCTCGCTCTTTGAGTTCCCGTTAAACAAAATCTTTTCCGCAGGTATGCCCGCGAACTTCGTAAGATGGAGTTCTCCGGCAGAAAACACATCAGCACCCGCACCTTCACTCGCTAATATCCTTAATATCGCCAGATTTCCGTTTGCTTTTACTGCATAATATATGTCCACGTTAGTTCCTGCCTGTTCAAAAGCGCTTTTATAACTCCCAAAATTCTCTCTCAACTTATTCTCATCTGTTACATAAAGCGGTGTGCCATAGCTCTCCACCAGTTCTACCATGTCCACACCCCCGAAGACCAAATGATTGTTTTCTTTTTTTTCTTTTGCCATTCCTCATCCCCAACCATTAAAAGTGTTTGAGACACCAAACTATTTTAAATTGAAGAGAGAATAAATATGTATTTATAAGTACTAAGTATCTAACCATGTTATTAAAACAATGGATAAAAGGAGGCGATAGCAATGTGTAGTGTTGGCGATACCGACTTTGAATTTGATATTGAGAAGATAGAAGTAGAGAGATACAAGTGCAATAATTGCGGAAACAAGTTTGATGCAATGGGCGAGAAAGTGGTCTGTCCCTCATGCCAGGCAGAAAACGTAGTGAAAGTGTGAAATCCGGATTTACCTGACATGATACCCCTGCGCAGTAACGAGATGCTGCTGGTGCATGGAACTAGCGGTACGTTAGCAGTGGTCAAGGTAGGTGCCCAAAGGCAGTTTTTCGTTGATGCTCCAGAAGGCGAGATTGTATTGGCGATGGGACCAGAGGAACTGCTTGTAGCTTCGGGCTTCGGCACTGGTGACCGGATAGTGAATGGGCTACGATGTGTGCTCTATATGATCAGAGAAGTAAACTCGCCACTGATTGTGCTGCCAAAAAACCATCCTGCAACGGCTCGCCTTAAAATAGTGCTATCCGCGGGCAAGCGAATAGTGTTGAGCTGCGATATTACGCCTGGGACGCATCCAGAACAGCATTTACTCTGCGGCATGGAGGAGTTCGATGGTGCAGAGATTCTGGGTGTAGAGGGCGGCGTGGAGCTAAAGCGGCTGGAGTGGACGAAGTGTGAGAAAAGGGGTTTTGTATTTGTATAGCGAGGTAAAAAACTACGAGATTCCACAAGATAGACACAAGACCAGAAATCAGAGAATAGAAAACAGAATTCTGACCTCTGATTTCTTCTATCTTCACAATTTCTCGTGAAAATCTGTGTAATCTTGCGGTTATAAAAGAGGCTAAACTTTCAACCGATCATGGGACACGAGGAAAAACTTAAATGCAGGAACTACCGAAATAACTTTTCCATTACTTTTTTGCGTCTCCTCTTTATCAGGGGAAATCACGTAACCCCCCTCAACATTGAACCTTTTCATAAACGCAAGCAATCCTTTAAAATAAATTTTACCATATTTAACCTCAACTGGCACAGGTTCTCCGTTTGTCATAACTATATCAACTTCATTCTTGTACGGGTCCCTCCAGAAGAATTCTGCTTTAAGTTGATTAACTACCAACCACTCAAATACTCTCGATTTAGAAAGCTCGTCTTCTCTGAACAGGAGATCGGCTGAGATTATCGTCGGATAATATCTTTTTAATTTCCTTTCCGTCTTCCTCCTACTTCTTGAAAAGTTGTACAGCCTTTTAATGAGAAAAGATTCCTCGAGATACATCAGATAATTTGAAATCGTTTGTCTTGAAATTTTCAACTCCTTTGCCAATTCTGAAAGTTCTATGAGTTGCCCCGGCTCTTCCATAATTATATTAAGTAACGATTCTATTACAGATATGTTCTTAATCTTAAACAATCCCGGGATGTCCCTATAAACAACTTTTTCTACTATGCTTTCTTTAACATATTTCTTCACCACATCTCTTTCTTTGATGTTCACTAATTCAGGAAAACCGAGGGTCAAGGTGAATTCGTTAAACAACTTAGTCAATTCCCTTTCATAAATGCCAATTGGCTTAAAATTAACTTCTTTGAAGAGAAGAAATTCCTTGAATGAAAGAAGCTCGACTTTAAACTCAAATATTCTCCCAGCAAGCGTTTCTTTTGACTTTTTTCTTATAAATAAAGATTCTGAACCTGAAATTATTATCTTAATTTTTTTCCCGAATACGTCATATATGCTCTTTAATTGATTTTCCCAATTGCTTAGCTTTTGTATCTCATCAAGTAGGAGCAAATATTTACCTCGTCGTCTAAAGTCCTTTTCCATTAGTTCCTCATATTCCCTCATAACCTCTCTTATCTCTACTTCCCTGAATTCGTCAAAAGAGAAGTAAATTATATTCCGCGAATCAAATCCATTTTCTATGGCGTCTTCTATGATTTTTAGCATTAAAGTTGTTTTTCCAACTCTTCTTAATCCATTAAGTGCTATTATTTGAGGTAAGGGTATGAACTTTTTAATTTGTTTGTAAATTTCTCTATGCTTATATTCTACTTTGAATTCTTCCTTCCACCCGGGATTTAAATCACGCAATACCTCCTTAATTTTTGCCATGTTTTATATATAACTTATAATCGATTTTATGTTAATTATATTTAACTTATATTTTGGAAAGTAAAATAAGAAATGTTCTTTTTAAACTATTAACAAATCTAAAAGGTGATCAAAATCACTGAGAAGATGGCATGGGTTAGGGATATCTCAGAAGCGAAAAGAATCGTAATAAAGATAGGAACCAGCAATCTCACCGATAAGAGCTACCGGCTTGAGCCACGAAAGGTAGAAAAACTCGTTAAGGAGATAGTTGAATTGAAAAAGCAGGATAAAGAAGTCATTGTGGTGTCCTCAGGCGCTATCGGTGCCGGTATTGGTAAACTCGACCTGAAGCAGAGACCACGGGACATTAAGGTATTGCAGGCTACCGCTGCCGTTGGTCAGAACATCCTGATGAGCACGTATGATAGCTATTTTGCCCGGTACGAGCAGACCATCGCTCAGGTCTTGTTAACGCATGAGGACTTCTTTAACAGACAGAGGTATCTCAACCTTAGAAATACCTTGACTACATTACTTGAGTCCGGTGTAATCCCAATAATCAACGAGAACGACACCGTGGCTGTGGATGAAATAAAAGTGGGTGATAACGATAATTTATCGGCTCTGGTGGCAAGCAATCTCGGTGCAGATTTACTTATTATACTGACTGACACGGATGGCTTGTTCACTTATGACCCTAAAAGGAGTAAGAAAGCTGAATTCATTTCGGTTGTGGATGCGATAACACCGGAGATTGAGCGTATTGCAGAAACAGGCGTAAAAACGAGCAGCGTGGGTGGTATGAAGGCGAAGATTCAAGCCGCTAAGGTCACCATGAAAGCTGGCATTCCTATGGTTATTGCAAACGGCAGTGGGGAAAACATCCTCATGCGGGTTATTGAAGGAGAACCTGTCGGGACATTATTCATGCCGAAAAAGGAAAAGATGAACGATAGAGAGCACTGGATTCTCTTCGCATCATCGCCAAAGGGCAAGATCAAGGTGGACGAAGGTGCAAAAACTGCATTGGTCAAAAACGGCGGTAGTTTGCTTCCATCCGGAATCATCGGCGTTGAAAACGAGTTCATGAGTGGCGACCCTGTAAGCATAGTTGACGCCGAAGGTGTAGAATTCGCTAAAGGCATCACAAACTACTCAAGCAGTGATATAGAAAAGATTAAAGGCGTGCATTCAAAAGAAATCGAGCAAATTTTGGGGCATAAAGAATACGATGAGGTTGTTTATAGAAGCAATCTTGTGTTAGTTTAAAAAAGATTTTACAAACAAAAATCCAATTTCTTTTATCCTTGCTCCTTTCTGAAAGTTTACCGAGAAAAAATGCTTCGCTGGGGCAAGGATGGGAAGTGGTGGAGAAGTATATATCGGGACAGAAGAATTATTGTTACGAGAAAAACGACGCTATACCGGTAGTTGTAATCGATGAGGAAAAAGAAAAGGCGCTCAAAACCGGGTACATTACTCTTTATACTAAACTTTTTAGGGGCATTGAGTCCATACGTTAAAAATAATCGGGAAAAAATCGAAAAGCTTATATATCCCATGACAAATAGCATATGTAGCAAGTCATAGGCCCTCGTGCTTAAGTGCAGGCCTTGTACTTAAGAGGCCGTCTCACCATTCAAAATCCCAACAAAAAGAAGCCCAGATAGTGCCTTATAATCAAAAATAAGCATCCCATTTCGCAAAATATCTAATTATGGGACAAGCTCTTTAGTCGGGTGTGGCGAGGATGGGGCTTGGTTTGTTTTATTCATGCCTATTTATCCAGGTTCAATAGAAAATGTTTCACTGACGTTTTAATATAAAAACTTTTCCATGTGGAAAAAAATCGAAAAGTTTTTAAAGGGACAATTAGCTGTACTAATACGATAAGATTATCCCAGGGGTGAACATATGATTACTCAACTTGCGAATCTACCTGAGAAATTAAATGCTGCCAGTGTATTTGTTGATGAAAACATCCAGAATGGAAAAGGGGAGAATATTGCAATATACTATGATAAAGGGATGTTAACCTATCAGGATGTTTTGGAAATGGTTAACAAAACAGGTAATGCCTTGAAGAATCTTGGAGTTAATATGGAAGAAAGAGTAATGTTGGTGTTACTTGATTCTCCTGAGTTTGTTGCCAGTTTTTTCGGAGCAATAAAGACTGGTGCAGTTCCAATTCCTAACGATACTACGTTGAAGGCAAAAGATTATCAATATATATTAAAAGATACTCGTGCAAAGACTTTAATTGTTCATGAGCTCTTTTTAGAAGAGATAGAAAAAATCAAAGATAATTTAAAACACCTCAAAAATATTATAGTTGTAGGAAATGCAGAAGGCAATTATATTTCTTTTGATGATCTTGTAAATAAAGAGTCCAAGAATTTAGATGCCGTGGAAACCAGTAAAGATGATATTGCATTTTTGCTCTATACTTCTGGAAGTACTGGATTTCCAAAGGGAGTTGTGCACTTACACCATGATATGCTCTATTGCAGTGATCTCTACGCAAAAAATGTACTTGGAATAATTGAGAGAGATATCACATTTTCAGCATCAAAACTCTTCTTTCCTTACGGACTTGGAAATAGCCTTTACTTTCCATTCAGGGTTGGTGCTTCTACCGTCTTAAATTCGGAAGAAGAAGAAATTGCGTCGTTTGGTACCTCGTATATGGGTTCTAGAACAGATCCAAAAAAGGTTTTTCAGGTAATTGAGAAATATAAACCTACTATTTTTTATGGAGTTCCACCTCTTTATGCAAAAATGTTTCAAAGCATGGAATATATGGATGTAAAGCCAAATATTGATTCTCTCCGTCTATGTGTTTCAGCGGGAGAACCACTACCTGCAGCGATATATAATAGATGGAAAAATAATACCAATTTAGAAATACTGGATGGAATTGGTTCCTCGGAGGCTCTTCATATATTCATTTCTAATTTTCAAGGAAAAGTTAAGCCTGGAAGCAGTGGTCAAATAGTTCCTGGTTATGAGGCTAAAATCGTAGATGAAAATGGAATTGAAGTTCAAATTGGTGAAATTGGTAATCTAATGATTAAAGGAGATAGTACTGCACCTTATTATTGGAGAAATCATGATAAAACTAAAGAAACAATGATCGGAGAGTGGCTTCATACAGGGGATAAATACTATAAAGATTCAGAGGGTTATTTCTGGTATTGCGGTAGATCTGATGATATGATGAAAGTGCATGGACTGTGGGTATCTCCTACAGAAATAGAAAATACCTTAATTTCTCATGAAGCAGTTTTGGAATGTGCAGTTGTAGGTAATATTGATGAAGAAAAATTTGTAAAGCCGAAAGCTTATGTGGTATTAAAGGAAGGTTATGAGCCCTCTGCAGAACTTAAAGAAGAATTGCTAAAATTTGTCAAATCTAGGATTGCTCCTTACAAATATCCGAGGTGGATTGAGTTTGTTGATGAGTTGCCCAGAACTGCAACTGGAAAGGTGCAGAGGTTTAAATTGAGAGGTTGAATGAGATGCAAGTGTTTTTAAAGAAATGATGTCTAAAGCTAATGAAAATTGGGGATATTGCGATCCAAAATACCTTCAAATCCTTGGTCTAAAAGTCAAGCCACTTAAGGAACGTAGTTATGACATGATGCAACTTCAGGATGGACACCGGGTTCTTGACGTTGGTTGTGGTCCAGGAACTGATACAATCCCCTTAGCTCAATTTGTTGGCCATAATGGTCAAGTTATCGGTATAGATATCGATAATCAGATGATTATAACAGCAAACAAGAAAGCAAAGGAAGCGGGTGTTGCAGATTGGGTTATACATAAGCAGGCTGACGCAACGTCAATACCCTACAATTCTGATTTCTTTAACTCTTGTCGAAGTGAGCGCTTATTTCAACATGTAAACAGACCTGAACAGATCTTATCTGAGATGGTTCGAGTCACTGTGCCAGGAGGATGGATTGTAGTGGCAGATACAGACCATAGTACAATGACCATAGATACACCCGATATTGATATCGAGCGGAGGCTACGAAGCTTTCGCACTGACAGATTCAAAAATGGTTACGCGGGTCGCCAGTTGTATCGTTTATTCAGAGAGCAAAACCTTGCGGACATTATCGTTGAAATATTTCCGATTTTTTTTACTGATTATGCCTTAGTACGATATTTGGCTCTGATGGGTCCAGTTGAGCAAGAAGCCATTGCCGTTGGCATTGTCACCAAAGAAGAGCTACAACACTGGCATGCGAACCTTGAGCAAGCAGATAAAGAGGGTATGCATTTTAGCGCCATTATAATGGTAGTGGTTGCGGGACGCAAATCATGATTTAGGATTTTTCACTCTTTATTGAGCATATTCGGTTGATGCCATGAAAAATATACTACCCCCAAGCACTAAATAGTGCTTTGTTGGGTCGGATGGTAAGCCGTTAAGCCCCATGGTCGTTAGAGACCCAGAGGTTGATTGGCTACCCTATTAACGACCCGGCATAGTGGGCTTCGAGCCCGGATAGGTGGATGTCGAAAAAGATAAAGACCGATAAGATAGACAGTAAGAACCTTGCAAAGTTACTGAGAGCGGATTTCCTTCCACAGTCATACATCCCAAGCAAAGAGATAAGGGAACTGCGAAGCATTTTGATCAAACTTTTCTAAAGTTTGTGAGAACTGCTGAGGTTAAGGGTACAACTTGGAAAGGATAGAACCGTAGTAAAGAACAGGATACATGCTGTACTGGCAAAAAATGGCGTAAAACACGAATTCACAGACCTCTTTGGCGTAGAAGGAAGGATTTTTCTGAAGGAGATAGATCTACCGAAATCGCAGAGAATTGCACTTGACGTGTTGCTGCGGCAGTTAGAATCCGTAGATAAAGAGATAGAATACGTGCAGAAGCAAATAGCCATAACCTTTATAGTGGGAGTTTTCTCTGAGTCGAAACTTTCTCCATCAAATTAAAAATCATGTTTTGATTTTAGTCTCATAGAGATACCTATGAGAATAAGCAAAACTAAAGTTTTGGACTTCCTCATGAGATGCCAGATTGAAAGAGGGGGATATTCTGGTAAT
>JANJFQ010000188.1 GCA_025435355.1 Candidatus Methanophagales archaeon
GCTTGAAGTTTTAATTCATCTCGGAAGTGATTTGAATGACGAAATAGGAGAACAAGTACTCCTTAAAAAATTGGTTGAAGATAAAGAAACCGAAAATTCGATTAAAAGAGCCATCGAAAAAGAAAGGGATATAGTAAAGATTGGATGCTGTGTGAATAGGATTGCTTGGGCAAGTGAAGAAGTGGCTTTAAAATTATCTGATGCTGTTTCATCAAAAATAGAAAAACTGGAGGATAGAGAAATAGGAAAAAGAAAAGATATGAGAGGCATTGGAGTGTTTATGACGGATGTTATGGGGGTGGATAGTGAAGTAGCCCGAGAAATTCTCAATCGCATAAATCCGAAACTAAGAGCATTTTATCATCTCTGAAAAACACCACCTCTATATTTATGATACTTTTATTAATTGTGGTGTCCGCTAAGATATTGCAGTACCAAGTCTTCTTCCTTTGAGTTTTAGTGAGGATATATCCTTTCCAGTGGTACGGATACCAACTCACCAACAAGCCTATGGACACTACATTTAACCACTCGTATTCGATTGTACATTCCTGCTTGAATATTCGAAAGAAGTTTCGACTGTTGAAATTATATCATCACAACTTGATTTATCGCCTCATCCTACCGACACAATTCTGATGACCGTTATACCTATCTCTCCTTTATTTTTATTATCCACTTTTTCATCTTCAGGCACTGGCTTTCCATCACGCAGCACAACCACCTCTACGGGATTTAGTTTCAGCTTTTCTAATACGTTCTCGTATGTATCGCCATTTGAGACTTCTATCCGTCTCTCTTCCTCTTTACCCGCGAGTATCTTCACTTTGAGTTCCATAAAACCTTTCTTTAAAAAAGAAAGCGTTACCAAAGAAATTCGTGTTTTTTCTTTAATAACTTTTCACTCAGTCATTTAGCCACACCCTCAACCATCCTCTTTGCAACGAGAAGCATTGAGTAAAGATAAAGACCGTATCCATTCGCCTTTCGCCTCTCTCGTCGTGCCTACAACCAATCTTGTCTCGTATTTTGTGCGCTCTATTACGCCACGAGCTTCTATCTTTTCACCCTCTAACGCTTGCCCTGCGTAAGTATGAGTAAAAGAAAGAACCTTGTTTATTTCCGGCTGGTCTAATTCATATATCGCAGGACTATCAAAAGAAAAAGAGGCGTCCTTTACTTCTGCGGTTATCTTTCCGTAACCCGCTCTTTCTCCTCGTTTATAATTCCTCATATCCAACTGTTTTATTTCTTCACGGTCTCGCACGTATAAAATATCGAAGTATGAGTTGCCGATTGCACCTCTATTTCTCTTCCTCCTTTCATGTGCAACAAAATCTTCATAACTCAATTCCGGGTTCCTTTTCTCGTAAATCTGCTTCCACACCCCTTCTTTTATCTCTGTGAGAAGACCTCCTTCTAGTGCATCTTCTATAACCGCTCTCACAAGGTTGAAGTTTTTCAGTCCATAAATAACAAAATCGAGGTCTGATTTTTCGCCGTTAAGACCACATAAAAAGGAGCCCGTGATGCCTATTCTCTCCTTCGGAGCGTGCTTTCCAAGCAGCTCAAAAATAGTTCTTGCCTTCTCTTCGTGCTCGGCAATTAACGGGAGCCACTCCTCAGGTCGCAGGATTTCTTTTATATCTCCTTTTGGAACCGCATGCACGCCTTTCACATATTCTGGGCAATGTTTTCGCAGGAATTCGTAAGATTCATAAAAGCTCAATTTCCTGTATCTTCCCCTCTCAGACACTCTTTCCCCTCTTTTATCTGGAATGTATCGCAAGAGGCATTTCAATTCCCCCTCTCCCAGATCATAGCTAACTACCGAAAAAATCCAATCTTGCTTCGTTATCACAAAATCCCTTATCCTCGTTATCATAAGCCGTTCTTAAAAAAAGAAAGCTTTACCAAAGAAATAACTTTTATATAGGTGAGGAATCAAATATAGAGCAAATAAATGAAGCTGCTATTGAGGTTTCCGTCGTATTTGCACGAAGAGCCGTACACTGCGGAAGTAATCCTGGAAACGGGTGCGAAAATAAACATAGACCGGGCGAATGTGGATGCAGTGCGAGGCGAGCTTATCATTGATGTCCCGCGGGATAACGTGGAGCGTGTTGCTTCGCTTTTCAGGGAGAAAGGCGTTGAAGTAAGGAAATTAATGAAACTGATTGCATGGGATGAAGCGAGATGTATTCACTGCGGTGCTTGCATTTCTGTTTGCCCAACCAGCGTGTTTAAGTTCGATACTTCGTGGAACGTATATTTAGAGGAGGAGAAATGTATTCGATGTGAAGTGTGTGTGAAAGCATGCCCTCTCGGCGCTTTGGCGGGTGTGGAATGAAATGAAAAAGATAGGCATTGCCGACACTACCTTCGCAAGATACGACATGGGTGCAGCGGCAATAGACGAGCTGAAGAAGAATGCGTCAGTGAAGATAGAAAGGTATACAGTCCCGGGGATAAAGGATTTGCCAGTGGCATCGAAGAAGCTGATAGAGGAGAAAGGATGCGACATAGTGATGGCACTGGGCATGCCCGGACCTGCGGATATAGACAAGCAATGTGCACACGAAGCCTCGCTCGGAATAATAGCTGCACAGCTTCTCACGTCTAAGCACATAATAGAGGTTTTTGTATATGAAGACGAGGTGGAGACAGAGAAGGAGCTTGCGTGGCTTGCAGACAGACGTGCGAGGGAACACGTACAGAACGTGCTAAAACTGCTTTTCAAGCCTGAGGAAATGGAGCGCGAAGCAGGGATGGGAAAAAGGGAAGGGTTTGAAGATGTTGGTCCTTTGAGGGGATAATTGCAAAATGCAAATTAGAAAAGAAATGATAAGAAAACTGAGAATAAAAAACTACAAAAGCTTGAAAGACGTAGAACTCGAACTCGACAAATTTAATGTTCTAATCGGACCAAACGCAAGTGGAAAGAGCAACTTCTTGGATTGTTTTGATTTTGTCTCCGAAATAGCCCAAGGAAGTTTTGATAATGTCTTTGATAAAAGAGGAAGTTATGAGCAC
>JANJFQ010000189.1 GCA_025435355.1 Candidatus Methanophagales archaeon
CTTAAAATTTTAAGATCCTCTTCGCTCAACTCTAATTTTGGCTTCTTGCTAACGAATGGCATAAAATCAAGTATGGTACCGCCCCTATATAAATGTTGCCATAATATCTTGGAAACGCTACACTAGATGATATTCCCCGCAGACATATAAAAGGCAAATCTTCTTCTCAACACCTCAGCACTTTATTACCGGATATAACACTAATTGCAAAAATACATCCTAAAAATTAATGGGATCCAATTCCAACCGAAATAAAATTCGAGAAAGATTGCAAAGCTTGCTCATGAGAATGTAGTCTACATGTACCTCACCGGGAATGAGAAGCCCGATTTCAGGACGATATGCAATTTTAAACAGGAGTGTAAAGAGTTAATTGAAAAAACGTTCAAGAAGACCGCCACGATTGCCAAAGCGTTGGGAATAGTGAACTTGGGGCATATCTCAACGGATGGGACCAAGATGAAAGCCAATGCCTCAAACAACTACACGCTGAATAAGGAGGAAATAGAGGAGATCAGACGGATAATAGAAAGAGGGATTGCGATAGATGAAGAGGAGGATAAGTTATACGGCGATAAGAGGGGTGATGAGCTTCCACCGGAACTCAATACGCAGGAAAAAATCCAGAAGAAGATCGAGGAAATAGAGCACTCCAGGGGTAAGAAATTAAAGAGAGCCGCTAAGAATATTATCGAGCAGCATGCGCTTGGCGATGAGAAATAAGTTTGAATATGATGAAGAGAAAGACCAGTTTATATGCCCTAATGGTGAGATACTTACCAGAAAGGTGGAGTATGAGTATAACGGGAAGTCGCTGTACGCCTATTATGGTGCGAACTGTGGCGAATGTCCATTCAGGTCGGAATGCGCCGGGAAAGGCAAAAAAAGGATAATCACCAGTGATGGCTACGAGGCAGAACGTAGGAGGATGGCAGCTAGGATGCGGTCCGAGGAGGGGAAAGAGGAGTACAAAAAGCGTAAGGAGACGGTTGAATGGCCCTCCGGTAACATTAAGCATAATCTAAAATTCCGGGAGTTTCTAACAAGGGGGATAGAAAAAGTGCGAATAGAGCATAATCTGGTATGTACCGCGCATAATCTAAAGGTGATGTGGGCTAAATTGTGGGGAAATGGGGATTCTTTATGTAAAATTAAGGGTTTGGTATTCAGTAGGTAACATTTATATATGCCTTACTTCCGTTGAAGATTAAATGGAGGTGAGAAATATGCAAACACACACCTATCTCCCGGATATCATATTAAGGACATTCATAGAGACAGAGTTGAATTTGTCAAAGCCATTGAGAACGATGCTTTCCGCGTTGATCGTCTGTCTGCTGGAGAACAACAAAGCACATATGTCGAGACTGGGTGTGCTTATCAATAGGTGGCGCAGGTGTCGTGGCGTGTATACAGCGTATCCGCCGGTTCTTGTCTAATAAAAAGTTGTCGCCAGCCATAGCAGTTGTACCGCTGATACGTCTGATGCGCCCACTTCTGTCGAAGCTTCCCGAAATCGTGCTGACAATGGACCGCACGGACTGGGAAAAACGCCGTAAACACATCAACATCCTTTCGGTGGCTGTCAGCTATAAGGGGCGTGCTATCCCATTATTTTGGATCGTTCTGGATCGAAAGGGAAATAGCTCCTTTGAAGACTGGAAACATGTATTAACGCCCGTTATCGAAGGATTACAGCAGATGGAGTGGCTTTCGAGCATACCTATCCATGTTGTTGCGATGCCCTCTACGGGCGGAGCGTTGAGTTCCGCATCAGAATGGATGGCGCAGGACACACTTATATGGCTGATGTCCCGCGTGACACGCAGGTCTATCTAAAAAAGCCTGTCACGGGCATACCTGAAGCTCAGCCCGGCGGAGGTGGTCGCAAACCATCCAGGTCTTGTGTGCTGTCGGAGGAAAAGCTTGTTGGAACAGCTGGAGGTGGACGTGCTGCCAGCGTTGTCCACAGCGAATGTACGAGCTCTGTTGCGTGCCGCCATGCCTCTGCCGCAGCCAACGCCAGAACTGGCTACCGCACTGGTAATTGAGCATTTAGTCAATCGAACTCGGTCACGAAAAAGCCGGATGAAATCCAGGCATAAGGGCCCCTAAGGGAAGAACGTCATAAAAGCGAGTTGGCGAAAGTTTTTAGGGATTCCTCCACAGATAGCTTGGGCTATCTCCAGATTTTAGCTTATGCTTATTCTTATACTTATCGCACTGTGAACGGATATTCTGGCTATCCATCCTTATAGATGCAAAGATTTTTCGTATTAGGTGGAAAAGGAGGGATGTTAATAGCTCATGTCAAGGAACTATCTTATTAAAATTGATGTTTTAATTTGGTTCATCTTGCTTTCAAATTGAGAAAGAAGGAAAAGGTGAAATGATAAAGCTAAATCATTTTTTTCATTTTCCCTTCTTGAATTTACACCCATATTTTATACTCCAAGAAGCCCAAGAAGCACCAAGTATTGCTCCTATGATTAAAACAGAGGCAAGGACAATGGCTATATTCTGATAGACAGTATAATCCGAAGCATAAAAGGCAAACCAGAGAACAAGAAATACAAGCCAGCCAATACTAACAATAATAGAAAGCGATACTCTTAAGGCAAGTCCAGGTGTTTCCATTATCTCTTCATCTTCTTCTTCCATAGGCAAACCCTCCTTTTGTAGTATGTAAATATAATAGCTTCAACTAAAAAACTTTTGGGTGTTGTTATTATTAAGAATCATAAGAAAAAGAAAACGATATAAAATTAGGAAGATGTACTACAACAAGCACTTTCATGGGTGTTCGGTTAAGGGGGTTTGTAAGTCTATTCTATTTAAACATACCAAGATAACTTTATATTTCCAAAAACTGATGTAGTTTCCTTAGGGTTAATTTGTCAGATTTGAACGTTTAAAAACTTATATATCATTTGTTACAATGTAACAACCAAATGAAAAAGGATAAAGTGATACTAACAAGGGTAGATGAATTTATC
>JANJFQ010000190.1 GCA_025435355.1 Candidatus Methanophagales archaeon
GCGGTGGAAAAAATTCCTGTTCAAGGTAGGAACACGCAGGGTGTGCGCTTAATGAATGTCAAGGCAGGAGAGCGAATCGTGGCGGTGGACATGGTTTAGTTTTACCTACGATTGTGTGTGTTGTATGCACCTCTGAACTGAATAGCCCTCATGAGATCTGTCCTGGAGACAATCCCCAGCACCTGCATGTCATCCATGACAATCAGGCGGCCCAAATTCCGAAGAGACATGAGTTTGAGTGCCTCATAGGCTTCAGCATCCTGGTGGATTGCAATTACTTCACGATTCATAACGTCTTCAATCCGAGTAGTACCCCGCATCGAAGCAGGCACCTTCTGTACGTCTGAGAAGGTTATCACGCCAATCACGGGCGAACTCTGACTTTCTTGCACCGGATAGCCCATGTGTTTTGTCTTAAACATCACATCGATTAACTGATCGAGTGTCCAGTCTGGAGGTACATAGATGACGTTTGGAGCACGGGTCATGAGATCTCTGACCTTAACACCTTCCAAGGTAACCGAAATGACCGTTGCTTTCTCCTCTTCGGAACCGCCAAAGTAAATGAAAAAGGCGATGAGGAGTAAGAAGAACTGAAAGGTGAAGAGTCCGAGGATACCCATAGCGAATGCGAAGCTCTTGCCCACGGCAACAGCCTTTCTGGTAGCATCGATGTACGGCATGCGCATAGCGAGTGCGGCGCGGAGTATCCGCCCTCCATCCATAGGAAACGCCGGAATGAGGTTGAAGATTCCGAGTATAATATTGTAAAATGCAAGTATTCCTAACACGATGAGTGCAGCATTCGCGTATGTAGCCTCGATTACTGCCATATCCCCGATTATCGTCCTACTTACCGGGCCGAAGTAATAATAGAGAGCGTAGGTGATGATACCTATACTGAGACTGAGGCCCGGACCAGCAACCGAGATCCGTGCTTCCATTCGCGGCTCTTTGGGAATTTCCTCCATCTGAGACACGCCGCCAATAACGAATAAGGTTATGCCGCGTACCTGCGCACCATAATTTTGTGCAACGACGGAGTGGCTGAGTTCGTGGAAGAGAAGGGTTGCGAAAAAGAGGATTGCAGCAATAGTACTCAACACGTATTTGATCCCGGTTGACGTAGCCATGCCGCCGAACCCGATAGTAATGCCCATTATGGGAAAATCGTTCGCTGCAAATAGCCAGATAACGAACAGGAGTATGATCAGAAAGGTCAAGTGCAGCTTTATCGGTATACCACGGATACTACCGATTTTGAACGACCATTTCATGCTAACTCCTCCATCTCATGTTATTCAAAAGCTCATGTATATTTAAATGTTGCGCTTATACAAGCTTTGCACTTTTATTCCGAAAGTTGCACTTTTATTCGGTTAAAAAGGATATTAAAAATGCAAAGCCGGTTTATGAACCGATAGGTTTATAAATGTATGAACCTATCAAGAACGGAAAGATGGAAGACGAGCTTTCGAAGGTTTTGTTAAAGGTAATCAACGAAGCGGGTGAGCCCTTGGAGACAAAAGAGGTTGACGAGAGGGCTCAAGAATTTATTGAAGGAGCAACAAGGACCAACGTATTTCACAGATTAAGCAACTTGCGAGGAGAAGGCTTGATAAAGGAAAAATTCATAGGTCCTGGAAAAGGCGTTTGGATCTGGTGGGAGAAGGATATGATAAAAGGAGTGTGAAAAATCGTCTCTATAAATGATTATTAAAAATGACCAACTCACATGAAAAGGTAGATGAAATATCCAAGCTATTGAAGGATGCAGATGTAGACAAGAAGATATCTTTAATTGAAGAACTTAAAAACATAGACAATTCTAAAAAAGTGGATATTTTGATAGATCTTCTCTCAGCTGAATATCTGGTGGTACTGAACGCAATTACAGCACTCGGAGAACTAAAAGATTCTAGAGCCATTGAACCTCTAATTAATGTAATGCGCTTCGCATCAAATACATATGGTGGTACAAGTGTAAGTTTGTACGCCGCAACTAGCCTTGCGAAATTCGGAAGACCTGCAATCATACCGTTAATTGATTTAATGAAAGACGGAGATTATCATAAAATTTTTAATGTAATGGCAGGATTAGGCGAAATGACTTCTGAAGGGTCTTTAGGGATGGGAGAACAAACTTGTTCTAACCAGACATTGGAAGCCATTAAAAAAGGTTTTGAAAAATTGCTAAAAGAAATTAAGAACGATCCAGAAGCTATGAATAATATTATTTATTCATTAGGCTTCAAACCTATATTACAACAGGTATTTCTAGAAGCAGTAGTTTCAACCAAAGGAACTATTAGAACCGATTTAATTATAGATTTGGCAAGTTCACTGGAAAAACAATCTGTTTTAATGAAAAAAGGTTGTTATATTAAAAAATGCTTCAAAACAGGGCAAAGATGTTTAGAACATATTGTCGAGAAGCCTAAACAAATATTCATTGGCATGCCATTTAGTGATGAATACAATGATGTTTATCAATATGGAGTTTTACCAGCCGTTAAAAATTTAGGATTCACAGCATGGAAAGCAAATGAGATCATCTCAAATATTGACGTTATGTGTAAAATTTGTGAAGAAATACAGCAATCGGGTTACGGTATTATAAATATATCTGATTGGAATCCGAATGTGATGTTTGAGTTGGGTTTATTGTAGGGGTTATCAAAAAAGGTTCTATTGATAAAAAAGAGAGGAGAAGAAACTGTAACTGATTTGTTGGGTATAGAATACGTTCCTTATGGTAAGGCAGAAGATGTTAAGGGACCAATAAAGGATTTTTTAAAGAAGATGGGCCAAGGAAATACGTAGATTACAGGTTTAAAGGAAAAGAACTAGAAGGACAACCTTCGAGGACACAATAGGGTGCTTACGGGGCTTCAGAAAACAATCTTCTCCGCTGATAAACCGTGAATTCTTCTGGGAACGGATATTTGGCTTCTTCCTCTCTTTCTGGTTCCGCATGGCTCTTCTCC
>JANJFQ010000008.1 GCA_025435355.1 Candidatus Methanophagales archaeon
ATGGATTAATAAGGATGGAGGAAATAGCCAAGAAATACTCTGAAGGAGGAATAAAAATAGCAACAGATAATAGAGTTCCTATTAAAATCAGCGACAAGGATGGAAATATTTACTTAATGCAAATGAATCGAGGTGGGATAAATTTCAACTCGATTTCGGAAGCATTTTGTAGTGGATCAAAAGAAGTTTACAGATTGAGAACAAAATCAGGATATGAGCTTGAAGCAACTGGGGATCACAAAGTTTTAACCAATGAAGGATGGATTGAGTTAATTGAACTCGATCCAGCAAAGCATAGGGTTTTAATTCAGTCGTGTGAGGGGGAATTTGGCGAGAATTACAGGCTACCCGTTGAGGTAAACAAGTCGAATCTACCGGAGAAATGGTCAAAGGAGCTGGGACACGTTTTGGGATGGCTGATAGGTGATGGATGGCTAAGGGCAGGGGATGAAAATTGCCGAGTGGGATTTTCTTTTTCAGAAGAGGATAAAGAGGAATTGGGTCATTTGAAAGGAATAATTAATAGTTGGTATGGTTATGGAATCAAAGAAATAAGAAGGGAGAACGGAATCTATCATTTATCTTACCATTCAAAGTATTTCGTCGATTTCTTCATGAGATTGGGGGTGAGACCTGTAAAAGCAAAGGAGAAAGAAGTTCCAGAATCGATATTCAACGCTCCGAGAGAGGCAGTGGTTGGATTCTTACAGGGTTTGTTCTCAGCTGATGGCATTATCAGGGATAGTAGAAAAAGCAACAGTGATTGGTTAGCGTTGACATCTAAAAGCTTGAAACTCCTGAAAGAAACTCAAATCTTGCTCATAAACCTCGGGATCAAATCGAGAATATTTAATCGCTCGAGGCCAGAACGAAAGGATTTATTTGAATATATCACTAAAGGAGGAGAAGCGAGAACTTATGGTTCGGATGGCGTATTATATGAACTCGGTATTTTCGGTCGTAATTTAGATGAATTTGGAAAGGAAGTTGGGTTTATATCTAGCGATAAGACGAATAGACTAAATAATATTCGACCTAAAAAGAGGAGAAAAGTCAATTTTACTGATAAAATAGAATCTATTACAAAGGTGGGTAAAAGGAGAGTTTATGACCTGACAGAGCCTATAACCCATTCGATGATCTGTCAAGGAATTGTAGTGCACCAGTGCGGCGAGCAGCCACTCTTGCCTTACGAATCTTGCAATTTAGGCTCGATAAACGTTTCAAAATTTATCGAAAATGGTGAAATAGACTGGGAAAGACTTGGAGAAGTGGTTTGGCTCTGCACGAGGTTCTTAGACGACGTCATAGATGTGAACAAGTATCCGCTGCCGGAAATAGAGAAGATGACGAAGACGAACAGGAAGATAGGGCTTGGAATAATGGGATTTGCGGAACTGTTAATCCAACTTGGGATAGCGTATGATTCAAAGGATGCGCTTTCGATGGGTGAAAAGCTCATGCGATTCATCACAAATGAAGCACGGCGGTGTTCAACAGAGCTTGGGCTTGAAAAGACGTCTTTTCCTAACTTCGAACTCAGTGTTTGGTCTGCAGACGAGGCGATGCGAAATGCTACGGTAACTACTATCGCACCAACGGGAACAATAAGTATAATTGCCGGATGCTCCAGTGGAATAGAGCCTTTATTCGCAGTTGCATTCGTTCGGAATGTAATGGGTGGAATGCTGGAGATAAACAAACTGTTTGAGGAGATAGCGAAGGAAAGGGGCTTTTATAGTAAAGAATTGATAACAGGGATTGCTAAGTGCGGCTCGATACGGGATATTGATGGTATTCCCGCGGATGTTAAAAGGGTGTTTGTCACAGCGCTGGACATCGCACCGGAATGGCACGTGCGAATGCAAGCGGCGTTTCAGAAATACACGGATAATGCAACTTCGAAAACAGTGAATCTGCGGAGCGATGCAACATGGGTGGATGTAAAGACAGTGTTTTTATTGGCGTATAAACTCAAGTGCAAAGGTATTACCGTTTACCGGTATGGGAGTAAAAAGCAGGTTCTATCGCTGGAAGTTCCAAAGCTCATGCTTGAAGAATACGTATGCGCAGATTCGGAATACACGGGCGAGTGCAGGATTTGCTCAGTGTAACGTCACTATACGCCGTACTGAAGGGCTTGTCCCATAATTGGATATTTTCCAAAATCTTATTTTCCGATACAAATCTCTATTTGTGGTTATTTAAATCCGATTTCATTTTCTCCTTCTCAAAAGATAAGCTACGGCTAATAATGCCACAGTTGCTGTGATTATTTGGTAAGCTGGGATTGAAGTATTGGAGGGGGAAGAAACAGCAGGATTAATTTGTGGTAGAGACGTTGTTGAAGTTACTGGATTAGGTGTGTCGGATTGATTTGAAGGCATTTGATCGGACTTAAGCTCTGGCCTCTCAACTTTTATTGTAAATGCGGATATTGTGTTTTTGTAACATTTACCCTCAACAACGACTTTGTCATCTAGTTTTACATCATCCATTTCAACACCAGATAATACCACGTTAATCTCCCCAGTATCATCGTTAATCACTAACTCTGTTTTTTCATGCGTGAGTACTATTTTACTTATATCCCCTTTTACACGTATGGAATTACCATAATAATATTCTGGGAATTCTTTGAGCTCTGCAATGGTTGTGTCTTTGTATCCACGCTCTGCATCTGAGCTAAATTTATCTGCATAGATCATGCCCTTGCCTACATATATCCCTGTTACCGTAATCTTTTGGTGTCCATAAGGAATTTCGAGAAGCCTTGCATCATATTTGACAGCTATTGTGCCTGATCCATCATCTATTGTTAGGACATACTTGTGTTCCGGCGCAGAACTTATACTTCCGACATCACCAGACACTGTCACCGCTTTATGGATATATGAATCATTTATGCGGGCAATGGGGATTATATCCGCACATACAACTGGTATAAGCACAGCCATAGCTATTATGACCATGACGATTGTCTCGATTTGTGTTTTAAAGATAGTTTTAGACCGCATCCTAACCCCTGTGTAATGAAGATGCTTTTTTAATCTTAAACCTTTCGAAATATTAACATCAACTTACTAATATCCACAATTTTTCTTTCATATGCTTCCGCTCACTTTTTAGGTGTATTTTCCAGGCTAAGAGTTCATACTCGCTTTTATAACTTATCTAAACCGATAACAGGATAAAAATAAAAAACGATGATAGCTACCTTGAATGTTACTCGGGCTATGCATACCTCTTTTACATTCAATATGTTCCCGCAGCAGACGCATTATTGCCCTCGTTGGATTCTATTTTTTTCGGCGGGCTCAATTCCTTCTTTTCCTAAAATATACAATAGAACTATTAATATACTAAATAGACCTATTAATACATATTTTACGCTTATTATTCCCGTAAAAAGGAATGCAATTAAAATCATACTACCAGCAAAAACACCTGTTAATGCAGAAGCAGCAATAAAATAAGTAATAAGCTTTTCGCCGAACTTAAAGTCATCTATTTCTCTAAAGCCTTTATGGTATTTACTCAATCTCAGACGGCGGTGATAAATCCCTCCGATTGATTCCACAGCTATTTTACTCGTCCAGATATAACCAACAAGAATTAATAAGTTGTGGAGTATTTCATGATGATAATAAGCAAAAAAACACAGAACAGAAATATAAAGGATAATTTTTGAAGGTCGCCAATACTTTTCAAATGCACTCATTTCATCTGAGCGTCCAAACTTTATTCTCGCTTGATACCAGAATTCCGCTTTAAAAGGCTCTAAAAATTCTTTCTCCTTCATATATTCACCTCATCGTAATACCGTGATTTAAAGAAAAACAAATTTCTTTTAATTAGTAAAGTTTTTTTCATTAATAAACGGTTTTGGTGCATTAATGAAAGAAAGATGAAACAAGGATATAAGATCGCGGTAATTCGCGGCGATGGTATAGGGGCAGAGATATTAAGCGAAGGAGAAAAGGTGCTTGAAGCGGTTTCGGAACTCGAGGACTTTGAGCTCGAATGGATAGAATATCCGCATGGTGCAGAGCATTACTTGATGACCCGCGAGTTAATGGGTGAGGATACGCTAAAAGAGTTGGAACGGTGTGATGCGATATATTTCGGGAGCATAGGCGACCCGAGAGTAGAACCAGGCGTTTTAGAGCAGGGTATTTTGCTCACGCTCCGGTTCTATTTCGATCAATATGTAAATCTGAGACCGGTGAAGCTTCTGGAAGGCGTTCGCACACCGCTGGCGGGTAAGCGACCCGAAGATATAGATTTTAGTGTGGTCCGTGAGAACACAGAGGATTTCTATGTCGGCATTGGCGGCAGGGTAAAAGGGAATGGAAAAAAGAGGGATGAGCTGGAAATCGAAAGGAAGCTTTATAATATTAAATTCGGGCTGGACATCGAGACCGATGCAGACGAGCTCGCATATCAAATTGGTGTCGTGACGAGGGCTGGCTGCGAGCGCGTTATGAAGTTTGCATTTGAGCTTGCGAGGTCGAAGGGTAAGAAGAAGGTGACGAGTGTGGACAAGGCGAACGTGTTAACGCATAGCTATGGTTTGTGGAGGGAAATTTTTAACGAAGTTGCACGGGCATATCCTGAGATGGATACCGAGTTTAATTTCGTGGATGCGATATGCATGTGGCTCGTTAAGAATCCAGAATGGTATCAGGTTGTGGTTACGCCAAACATGTTTGGAGATATAATTACCGACCTAGGTGCGATGATTCAAGGCGGTTTGGGGCTTGCACCGGGAGCGAACATAAATCCGGATGGCGTTTCCATGTTCGAGCCTATTCATGGCTCCGCACCGAAATATAAAGGTAAAGGCATTTCAAATCCGGTAGCCACGATCTGGGCAGGTGCTATGCTTCTGGAGACCGTGGGAGAGAAAAGTGCATCGGAAAAAGTTTTGGATGCAATCGAAGCGGTTTTAAAGGAAGGTAAGGTGAGGACATACGATCTTGGTGGGAACTCGAAGACGAGTGAGGTTGGTGATGCGATTGTTAGCGAGATTAGGAGGCAGGATTGATAGATTTAAAGTTTTTTATTTTTTATTCCGGTTTTAGATCATAGTTTTTCGAGTTCTTGTCTGTATATTTCCATGAATTTCAGGAAGGAGTCACGGTATTGCTCTTCTAAATTCGATTCGTAGTCTTGAATCGCAGTCTTGACGATTGCTCCGCTTAAAATTGTTAATTCTGCAAGAGACTCCGCTGCTTGCTTTGTCGCTGCTTCAAGACCTTTTTCCGTAGCAGTTCTTCCAACATCTCCAAGAGACTCCGCTGCTTGTACTGTCGCATCCCCGAGTCTTTTCTCCGCAACAGCTTTTCCAACATCTCCAAGAGACCGTGCTATTTGTTTTGTTATTCCTCCAAGTCCTTTTTCCGCGGTTGATTTCCCGAATTGTCCAAGATACAGTGCAGCATGCCGTGCCGTCTTTTCAAGACCTTTTTCCGTAGCAGTTACTCCAACAGCTTCAAGAGACTCTAATGCTCGCAATGTTGCAACTACAAGACCTTTTTCCGCAGCAGCGTTTCCAACAGCTTCAAGAAACTCTGCTGTTAGCGCAGTTGCATATTCAAATCCTTTTTCTGCTGTTGATCTCCCGAATTTCTCTAAATTTTCAATAACTTCTGAGGTTGATTCGTCATCCGCTCTGCTTGCAGCGAATCTGCTGACTCGATGCAGATGATCACAAAAACGATCTGAGATCTTCACTTCACCATCTGAATCAATAACTTTGATTATCCGATCAGTTACTGCTTTTAACCCAACCCTTGTCGTCTCAATGTCATATTTCATGATTGAACCGTGCACTATATCCATGACGGGTTGAATTGAGTCTTCTTTCGAGTTTAAAAGGTTATCTTTGGTAATCTCAATTGTCAATCGGTTTATAATACTTTCCGGCTTTAAAAGATCCATAATATTCCGCATATACGGAATTAGTACAACAAACGTGAATGCCCCAAGCCAATATGCTATGGAAACATAAGACTCAAACGAGATAGATACGCGACCAACAGACCAGATAGCACTTTGACTCACTAATTCACCTTCTGCCCCTTCCACAAGTTTCAATACGAGTAACCCATAGAATATCGATATCCCGTAACAAGCCAAAAGTATCCACATATCTAGATTCTTTTTGAATATATCAATTACTCGTGGCGAATACGCGGATGCGGTGAGTTGAACTGCAATCAAGGTTAGTGATATAACGATGGCAACGATTGCCGCCTGACTCTGAACCAATGCGCTGAGCATGTATCTCGCACTGTCGACATCGGTATGGAAAAGATTTAAATGACTAAAATTGAGATAAAAGGCTAAAGAAAACAACAAAAGAAGAAAACCGTACACAAAGATGCGTTTAAGCCACCGTGCAGCCCACAGATGTCTGGATTCCCAATCACGCACTTTCTTCTTGATGGTTTTCACAAACCCCTTAAAAATCTCTTTTCCATCTTGCATACAAACAAAATAATCATGAAGTATTTTAAAATTTCGCCCTAATTTGTAGTTAATAGATTTCGGTGCAAAAACTTACCATAATCTCGGCATGTGTATGAACTTATGGGCGATAAAGAAAAGGCGGAGGAGAATTTTGAGAAGGCGAAAGTGCTAGAGGCAGATATTTACCACCATTGGGTCACGGTGTGTGATCTGCTATATCTTCAAGTTTGCTGAGTTCTCTTTTCCTGAAGCCTATGAAAATACCACCTAATTTACCACCAACTAAAGTTCTCGTCTTTTCGCCATCTTGAAGCACTCTGTTAAGTAAGGGATGAATGATTTTCACTTCATCGCTCTTTTCAGTTATAATCTGTATCCCGTTTTCAATTCCTTCAATCCGGGCAAAAGTCTTTGCTTTTGGAGGAATTATGCTGTTAAGCTTGGGATGCTCGATGTCGAGATGCGTTACGGTAGCGCGCGAATAACCCTTAAGATGGATATAAACATTCACGTCTGCCAGTTCTTCTGAGCGAAGGTAAACTTTTGCATCCAGTGCCAATTTGCCTTCTGCGGGGCCGGTCATGCTCATCAGAGTTTATAATATTTAATGAGATTTTTGAGGTGGCTATAACGTTAGGGATTAGAATCACAGACTCTTTATATCGTTTATATACCTCCCAACTTTCTTAAGCTCTATTTTCACCGTTGCGGTGCCAAGTATCCCTTCATAGAACTTACTTCGACAAAAGTTCCTTCCAAAGCTGCGGAAGAATCTCTGCTGCCTTTCCGCGAATTGAGAGCGTAACCAAAGGAGTTATCGGGGTTGGTTCACGATTGACCTCTATAACGGTAGCTCCCTTTTTAAGTGCTATTAAAGGAAATTCACGAGCTGGGGAAACTACTGCTGAGGTTCCTATAACCAAGAAAAGGTCAGCACGAGCGCTTGCAGTTAGAGCGGCATTTAGTGTCTTCTCATCCTCCCACATCGAGCCCTTACCTCTGAAAATTGGCACTCCACTCTCGGCTGATATACCTGCACCTGTAAGGACCGCAACGCGTAATTTGGGGTCAAGTATTAAGTGTAATCTGTCAATGAGTCCCATGTTTTTCCATCTATCTTTTTATTACAAAAAGAAAATGTTTATGTTCCTAAGAAGGAATTACTAAAAACATATGAATCCCGAACAAGCAAAGGAGAGGGCAAGAGCACTTCTTAACGTGATTGAAACCATGTATGAAATACAGATTACTAATTTAGAGGAAGTTATCGAGGCTATAATTAAAAAAACACTCGATGAGATTAAGATATTAACGATTTGTACCGCTTTAAATTCATGGCTTGCAATGAATGCTGCACTGACCGGGGAAGTCGAGATACCGAGCGAGGTTGTGAACGGATTAACGGAGAGGATGCTGTGCACAGATAATTAATCTGCCCAAAAATTCGTGGAATTTTGACCCGCTAATTGCTCGAACTACACAAGATTTTGAGCAATTGCTACATCATAATTTTAAAATCACACCAGTATTATCCGCGGAGCAGGCATTAGAAAGATTGGAAAAGGAAACTTTTGATGTCGTTGTTGCTGATTACGCGATGCCTGGAATGAATGGGCTCGAATTTCTGGGAGAACTGAGGAAGAAAGGAAACGATATTCCTTTTATTATCGCTCCGTATTTGTATGGCACTTAGAAAATACTAAATCCTAAGCTCTAAGTATAGTTTCTCTAATGACTCGAAGATCATCAATGATCCGTTGTAACTCTCCTGCTTCAATAAATTTAAATCATTAAACTCGAAATCATGAACAAATCCAAACGGCCAGAAACCATAAATATACAGAATGACTATAAATTAATGCGAAATGCCTACGATAGCGGAAAAAATACTGAGTGGAATGGCAGGTGAAATCGTTGAATGCGAAGTGGATTACATAATGGTGAACGATGTAACTGGCGTGCCGGCTTTTGAAGTCTTCGAGAAGCTTGAGCGGGGGATGAAAAAGGAGAAAGTAGTGGTGATACAGGACCATTATGTTCCAAACAAGGATGTGGCTTCCGCGGAACAGGCGAACGCATTGCGGAACTATGCCCGGAGATACGGGATTGAGAATTATTACGAGATAGGGAAAGGGGGGGTATGCCATCAGGTAATGATAGAGGAAGGATTTGCTGCACCGGGAAGGTTAATAATAGGTGCGGATTCACATACCTGCTCTTATGGCGCACTGGGCGCTTTTTCCACTGGTGTCGGCTCGACAGAGGCGGCAGCGGCAATGGCTACCGGGAGATTGTGGTTTAAAGTTCCAGCAACACAGAAGTTTGTGATTAACGGTGATTTGAAGAGATACGTGATGGGGAAGGATATAATTCTGCATGTCATTGGCGACATAGGCGTTTCGGGTTCTCTATACAACTCACAGGAGTTTTATGGCACCGCAATAAACAATTTAAACCTTTCCGACCGCATAACGATCTCGAACATGACAGTGGAAGCGGGTGCGAAGGCAGGGATTATTCCTCCTGACGAGAAGGTCTTCGATTTCCTGCGTGGTAGGGTAAGAGGAGAATATAAAGCGGTTTATGCCGACACTGGAAGTGAATACGAGGAAGTATTCGAGTATGATGCATCGGAGATAGTTCCAACGGTTGCAAAACCATTCTCTCCTGATAATACCGTGCCTGCAAGCGAATTGGACGTTCCTATTGACCAGGCGTATTTAGGGTCTTGCACAAATGGTAGAATTGAGGATTTACGGGTTGCTGCAGAGATATTGAGAGGTAAAAAGGTGAATACCGAAGCGCGGATGATTGTAGTGCCAGCGAGTGAGAATGTATTCAAGCAGGCGATAGAAGAGGGTTTGATTCAAATTTTTCTTGAGGCTGATGTTTTTGTCTGTGGTCCCACCTGTGGCGCATGTTTGGGCGGACACATGGGCGTTCTTGCAAAAGGTGAAAAATGCATAAGCACAACGAACCGAAACTTTATCGGGCGAATGGGGCATAAGGATTCAGAGGTTTATTTAGCGAATCCCGCGGTAGTTGCAGCTTCGGCAATTAAAGGACGAATAACCGACCCGGCGGAGTTGGGGATATGAATATAAAGTCAACGTAACACAATTCCTGAGGCATGCATTTATCAACGTTCTCGACAATGCGATAAAGTATAGTCCCCCCGGCACAGTAGTTGAAATCGGTATCACGGACCAGAGTAAAAAGTGGAAGATATGCATAAAAGACCAGGGAGAAGGTGTTTCTGATGAGTCGAAGCAGAAAATATTCGATAGGTTCGTGCGCGGAGTAGAGAGTGGAATTAAATGCAGTGGAATCGGGCTTGCAATCGCTAAGACCGCTGTAATGCAGAACAAGGGAAGGATTTGGGTTGAAGACAATCCCGAGGGAGGGGCGGTGTTTTGCATCGCTTTGCCAAAATGGAAATAGTAGCAATCTCAAGACCAAAACCGGGAGAGGATGTTAATGGCGATGCATACCTCGATGAGTGGCGTGCTTGGCTGGAACCTGAGAAAGGTAAAAGAGTTCAAATACGACTTCCACGCCGGATGGCTCGTCATGAACTCAGACGGAATCGGCAGGTTCAGCGCTTCTGAATACGCATCGGATGATTTACATGCGATGGCAGCAAAAATACAGAATGAGCATGGCAAGGACAACGATGACGCAACTGTCGTGGTAGTAAGAAGTTAATTACATCCCCATCGTCAAAAGTTTTGCCTGTCAATCGAAAGTTTTAAATAGTATAACAATTACGGTGAAAGTATGGATGAAAAAATCTTAAAGGCTGTTCTCTCTGCAATTCCGACGATTTTACTCGTTGTGTGCGTTGTAGCGGCATTTGCGACACATGACTGGAATGTGCAAGCTGCCCTCTTCTCCGAAGACCCACTGGAAATAGTGGAAAAGATATTACCTTCTGAGATTGGTGCAGAAGAAGAATTTTTAAACGTCACAGGTTTTGAGATTTCTGAGGACTGGAGCAAGTTTACTATCGAAGCTGTGCTCAATTCGCCGTTGAACGTGCCAATAGAAATAAAAGAGATGTCGGCTGAAGCTACTCTGGCTGATAGCATCGTTACCATAAGCTTGCCGAACGAGGTAGAAATTCCTGCGAAGGGCTCAGCGAACTTGAAGTTGGAAGGGGCGCTTCCTGAGGTACAAGCGCAAATGCCACCCACTTCGCCATTTGAGGAAAACTTAACACTTCGCAACATGAAGATGAAGTTAGACATCAGCGGGATAGAGCTGGAAATAGAAGAATCAGGACTGGGAGGTCAATGAAAAATGCAAATATCAAAATGCAAAATAATACATGGTGGTGTCCCCGGATTGATGTCTGAAACGATTCTGGAGTGGGCGGGATGGCGAAAGGTAAACTGGCCTGGAGTCATTGCAGGTGCGCTTGTGATTGCACTGCCCTTTCTGGGGACGTGGTGGCAATTCATGCTCGGCACGGAAGCAGTAACCATGTCGCTCTCGCCGTTCGGAGTGGAGATGAGCATTTTCGGTGAAGCGATAAGTTCGCCACTCTTCTGGTGGGTCTGTCTCGGTCTTAAGCTCGGTGTTGTGTATCTCGGCGTGCTTCTGATAGCAGGCTCAGTGCTGTCGTTTTCGGAGCGGTATGCGGTGATTGCGGAGCAGTTCGTGCATCTCAGCGCAAGAAAGCTGTTATGGCTTGTCGTAGCGTTTGTTGCTATGTTGCTCATCGTCATCGTGCTTATGAATCAGTCCTCGGGGCTGTTCGGGCTTCCATTTCAGTTACAACTGCCTTATCTCGTCGGCAAAAGCTCAGTCAGTGCAGGGGTGGAGGGCATGCGTCTTGCCACCGCAATCTCCATGAACTTCACGCAAGCATTCGCAGTAGCAGTGCTCGCTGCTGCACTTGGAATCGTTGCAAGCGTTTACCAGAAAAAGCTTTATCCGAAGGAGCAGTAAACATTATCGAAAGGGTTTATCTGGTAAAGCGTTCTTTTTTAAAAAAAGTTTGTTTAACATGAGAATCTGGAAATTTGCGGATAATATAGATACGGACCAGATAATTCCTGCGGAATATCTGACGACCGGGGATGCGAAGAAACTTGCAGCTAATGCCTTCGCTAAAGTGCGGCCGGAATTTTCAAAAGAAGTGAAAGAAGGCGATATTATCGTGTCAGGCGAAAATTTCGGCTGCGGCAGTTCGAGAGAGCATGCACCTCGTGCATTGCTCGGTGCGGGTATAAGTTGCGTGATTGCAAAGAGTTTTGCACGAATCTTCTTCAGAAATTCCATAAATATCGGGTTGCAGTTGCTCGAAGCTGATGTCTTTGACAGGATAGAAGAACGGGATGAAATAGAAATAAATTTTGAAGATGGTGTGATAATGAATCATACAAAAAAGGAGGACTACAAATTCAAACCGCTGCCGGAATTTATGCAGAAGCTATTGGAAAGCGGGGGATTGATTCCATATATTAAAATGCAGAACTCTCATTTAAGATAGGTTAATGCCTCCTTTGTGAGTGCACCACAATATCCACATTCATTGCATATTTTTTTACAGCTCTTCCATTTTTCTATGCTCCCCGCAAGCTTTTCATTCTCTATATAAAACATATACCGGAGCATTTGAGGACAATCCAGGAGTTCGAGCAAGTTCCCTTCGAACGACCTCTTAGAATATATCCTCATGCAATCTATTATCCAGTTCACCGTTTTCGTCCTTCCGGAAAGCTTGAAGTTCTTTATTCCTATCGCTTCATATTCTTTTAAATCCTCCGGTCTTATCCATGCTGACTTTATTATCTGTGTGGGGTCCCTCAGGCGGATGTTTATGCATTTATCAAAATAGAAGTCAGGAGCGAATAGAGGAGCGCGTGGTTGGTTTAAACTGCTGAGATGCGAGGCGAGGTTGTAATGCGAGTACCGGAAAGGACACCTGTAAAGACAGCCTTCGTTCACTATCAGCCTTATTTCACACTTAACAGCCTTTACCATTCCTTCTAACAGAGAGAAGTGCCGGTTTATGTTCGTGTCCACGGTTATCACATCGGCACCAAGGTCTTCAAAGAATTTGGCACGTTGTGGAGCATCAACATAAGATAAACAGGATACAACGGTCTGCATTGGGAACTCACGAAGTAGCTCCGCGAGGTATGGCTCTGCCACCGTAACGGCGTCAACACCCACTTTGTTCAGTTCGCTGAAATACCACTCAAACATCTTATAGCCCTCGAATGTCAGGTGATGACCGCCAGTGCATGGCGAATTCATCACAACGTTCATTTTTATGCCGTGTTGATGCGCATATTCGGTTTGTTCCCTTATCTCGTCAATGAGTGGCGCATGCAGCACACCTCTTCCACTTCCCATCACCTCTGGAGAGCCACCCATAAAGACCTCATCTACTTCGTTCAAGCCCTCTGCTTCTTTGACTTCTATTATCTCCTTCAGAGCTTCAAAATGTCCCGGATGCGGAACCATTAATCGCATTTTGTATCCCTTATCCTATATACTATTTTCTTGATTTCATTATTTATAAATATATGTATAAAAAATCTGCACAATAACCCCTGGATATTATATACCGGATGGGGCTATAAGGGGCCTACGGCTGTGAAAAGTCTTAGGATAGGTTTTAGAGCGGTTAATTCAGATACAAAATTAGGGGGTATCTACTAATCTTCTCGGCTAGTCTTTAGAAGCTCTGGAGCTTCTTCATATAGCTCTGCCAGATGTCTATGAATGTTTTGGTTGGGCGCAATTTCCTCAGCCTCCTTTAACAACTTATGCGCTTTTTCAAAATCGTCTGACTTCTTTCTTTGCGTTAAAAGGAAACCATAAGTATCGAGAAATGCGGAATACTGCTCAACACGGATCCGTTTATATTCCTTCTCTATCTGCTCACATAATTTAATTGCGCTATCCAAATATGATTTTTCCTTTTCTCTTCTATATAGTTCCCCGTAAAAATAGGCCAAATTATTAGCGGATTCAAGTTTCATGTGCCGATTAAGTTCTTTTCCTTTGCTTTCAGCTCTCTGTGTCAGCTCTATTTGGTATTTATAGATAATAGTACCTAACTTAAGATTTGCAAGAAAATGCTGAGGATCCTCCTTTAAGATTTCTTTATACCAATCAATAGCGTAAACTTCTTCTGCCTTAGTGGCTCTCTGTAAAAGGGATTTTATGTAATCGCTTGGAGGCGAAATATGCATTGTTTCATTAATTTTTAGCTCATTTAGCCATATTACTTCACAAATGCCAATTTTTGATTGTATTTCATCGAGATCTTTGAGTCCTCGTTCCTTCTTATAATCTTTTTTCGGCATGCCCCAAAAACCCATGACAGGTGCGAAAATGTAAATCTGGCGCCTGTCGTGGTAAAAAATAGTGCAAAAGAAATGTTATAAAAAAGAACTAAACAACTACCTGCCTTTTATTCTATATCTAACAACCACGGCTCTTTTAATCCCGAAGCGGGGCAATTCAACTTCATCGGGCATTCACCACAGTTTCTATTTTCGGTGGTGCAACCCGCAAGCTTAGAATATGCGAAAGCAAGCCTTGCCCCTTCATGCTTGACGCCAGTAAACCCAGTCGCCAGCCCATTCGCACGCTTTGACGTCTTCATCGGATAGTAACCCGCCCACCAGACATTTTCAAGACCTGTTTTTAAGACTGCCTCTCCGATTTCGTCCATTCTCCTCTTCGTAGGTCCCGGATGATAATATAAAATATAGTTAGGTCTGAAGGGAATGATACGTAGCGGCACTGTGGGGTCAATAGAAGTGAGAAACTCCGCTATTTCTTCTATTTCCGTATCATTTATTCCCGGTATCACAATGGTTCTGAATGCACGTATTTTCTCTCTACCCTTTCTGATGAGGTATTCGGCATTTCGTAGAACTGGTTCGACTGGCGCTCCAGTTATCGCCCGGTGCGTTTCATCGTTAAACGCCTTTATCTCGAACGTAACATAAGAACAGAGGTCTATAATCCGTTGAAGGGTCTTCTGGCTCGGAAATCCATTTGTGGCGAAGCCCACACCCAATCCCGGTATCTCTTTCCTCGCCTCTTCCACTACCTTTGCGATATACGGAAAATGTATCGTTGGCTCTCCACCTGTAAAGCTTATTTTATCCACGCACATCGCCCTTCCTTCCGGTGAATCAATCCGGCGAATTGCTTCTGCTGCAAGCTCTTCTGGAGTTACATAGCCCCGATAGAACCAGCCACTATCTGGATACTGCGAAATCCGATAGGCATTACAATAGATACACTTGAAACTGCATCCAAGCATCGTAACCGAATAACTCTGCAGAACCTGTGCAAGGTTACAGTAGGCAACCTCGGGCATACCGACACCACAAACGCCGAGTTCACCTTCTAACCGGTTAACACCACATTTCCACGCGCATAGCTCGCAATTCTTGTACTCTCTTCCCCACGCATCGAGCCCTAACTCCGACTGATACTGCATGAATACTTAATAGCCCATGAACTTATAAATCCTAAACTATGGTGATTGTAGTGCACCTCCAATACTTACGATTGTGGCATTGGCGAAATATGCTTCCCGAAATATTCTATCTCTGTTCTAAATACATCGGAAATCTACGCTACATAAAACTCTCTGCAACCGTGTGACACTACACCTAATCTTTTTCATCCGCAGTAGTCTTACTTTTGAGCTTTCACCGCAGCATCTACTATAACGTCCTCCACCATGGTAAGTGATGGCTCAAAGCACCTTTCTCTCATGCATATGTCATTTGCAGTTATCCGCTCTTTTATAGCGAGTGTAAGCTCATTTATACGCTCTGCAACCGTCTCCTCCGAGATTATCTGTGCTCCTATCAACTTCTCCGTATGTGCCTCAAAAATCAATTTTACGATTATCAGCTTCCTACCAGGAAAAAATCTTGCCCTTGTATATCTAATTGCTTTTCCAACTTTTAGTTTTATTCCGTATCTCCTTGCCGTCTCTGATACTACCCCCACGCTTCCCACTTGTAGACCAGAGATAGCAGCTACCGTGGGGCTTAAGCAAGGTTCGTATGAAGAACTGATACCAAGTATGTTATTCGCGACAACCCTTGCCTGTATTAATGCTGTGGATGCTAATTGACTCAGTCGTGGACGATATGTGACTGCATCTATTACCTCTACACAATCACCAAGAGCATATACGTTATTCAAATATGATTTCCCTTTCTTAGCACGCAATGACCGATCTGTCACTATTCCTCCACTCTCCCCTGTCTCTATACCTGCTTTCATCGCAACATCCACATTTGGGCGCATTCCCGCGGATATAAGCACTATATCGGCCGGAATTTCTTCGCCTTCCACTATAACGGCTCTTACTTGGTGATCACCTTTTATAGCACTTACCGGTTTTCCAAGAAGAAAAGTAACATCTTTATGCAACCATTTTTGAACTATTGAAGTCATATCTGCGTCTAAGATAGTCGGGAGGAGATGAGGTAACATTTCCACGACCGTTGTATTTATACCTTTTTTTGAGAAAGCGACCGCTGTTTGCAGCCCTATTAGTCCAGCACCAATAATTAAAGCGTTTCCCGAGCGGTTCGCATTCATCGCTGCTTCTACCCTTTCTCCATCTTCCTTTCCGGTTAACGTGTAAACTCCCTCAAGGTTCGTTCCTTCTATCGGTGGAATAAAAGGTTTACTCCCCGTTGCTATCACCAGGAAGTCATATTTTATATCTTCTCCTGTATCAACACTCACATACCCATTTTCTAAATTGATGCCCGTAACTTCAGTCCCTGTTCCGAACTCAACCCCTTTGTCAATGTAATAGTTTGGTTCAATCAGCTCGAGCTCCTTTATGCCATACATACCTTGCAGTGCGAAAGGTAATCCACAAGTTGAGAAGAAGCCCTCCTTCTCCTTCTTTATCAGTGTTATTTCCATCTTTTCAGCACCTTCTTTCCCTCTAAGCAAAAGATCTAAAACGTCTATCCCCGCAGCTCCTCCTCCTATTATCACTACCTTTTTTGCCATACCTCGTTTTCACTCCTACTCATATTAAAATACTTTTTCAAAGAAAGGTTTCTTGTGAAAATCTGTGTAATCTTGTGGTTATAAAAGGAGCTAATCAAATACTAATAATGTAATGAAGATTGAAATAAGATTTTTCGCAAGATGCCGGAAAATCGTTGGTGATAATCAAAAGGAGTTGGAGGTAGAGGAAGGCATGAAGATAAAGGATATTATAGACATTTTAATAAATGAGTATCCGGAATTGAAGAAAGAGAAGTTAATAGCTTCGCGGAATCATAAATCTGCATCTCTAAATACGGAATTAAAAGATAAGGATGTGGTTGCTGTTTTTCCACCGGTGAGTGGGGGATGAGAAAATGATTACAGAAGATGATTTCTCGATTGATGAGCTCGTAAAGAAGCTGAAAAAGCCGGAGATAGGTGCTATCGTGACTTTTTTAGGTGTGGTGCGCGATGAAGGCATAAGGGGAATGGACGTGGATGTGTACGAAGAGATGGCGGATGAAGAGTTGGAGAAACTGGAGCGAGAGGTTTTAGAGAATTTTGAGGTCGAAGCAGTGGAAATAGTTCATCGAAAAGGTTCATTGAAAGTGGGTGAGAACATCGTTGCCATTCTCGTGGGTGCGAAGCACCGGAAGGATGCTTTCAGAGCTTGTGAATATTTAATAGACGAGTTGAAGGAGCGCGTGCCTATATGGAAGAAGGAGTTGAATGAAAAATCAGAGCAACCCCAATAAGTGGCCAGACTTCAGATTTAAGCTTTTGAGGGATAGATTTCAGCATCTTAAAGAGTGGTGCCCTGATCATCTGTGGGCGCCAAGTTGTTATCATGGGTCAGTGGGACAGGGATGGGAAGTGGTGGAGAAGTATATCTCAGGACAAAAGGGTTATAGTTACGAGAAAACGGATACTATACCCGTAGTTGTAATAGATGAGGAGAAAGAAAAAGCTCTCAAAACCGGGTATATAACTCTTTATACCAAATTTTTTGATAAACGTAATCTTTATATCATCTAAAATCTACATTATTTAAGATGGCTGCTATAAAGAGGATACCTGTATCGCCAGAAATTTTGGAAGAGTTAAGTAGATTGAAAGAGCCTGAACAAACTTTTGGTGAACTAATCGCGGGGATGATTGAAAGGGAGAAAAAGTTCAGGCTTCTGAAAGATATGAAAAGGATTGAAGAAACGGCAGAATTCGTGGAGATTTAGGATGTACAGCGTTCTTATAAACAGAGATGCTCAAAAATACGTGGATTCGCTTACTGAAAAGAGCAGGAGGTTGGTTAAGAAAAAGCTTGAAATGCTGAAAGACAATCCGCATCCCGGAAGAGCAGACAAGAAGAAGTTGCAACTTCCAAATTACGACCTCTTCCGGATGCACGTAAGTCGAAGTTATACGATATTCTACCGAATTTACGAGGAGGAAAAGACCGTTAAGGTATTGAATATTATGACGATTGAAGAGGCACATAAGAAATATGGGATGCTTTAAAAAGGTCAAATGGGATGCCTCGGAATTTATTCCGATGGTGGACTGTGCCTCGTAGCCTAATCAGCCAGAGGGTTAAAATCCCTCCTGTGCTGTTTACCCGACAAACTTTCTTTCACAAGAAAGTTTGATCAAAATGCTTCGCTACGAGAAGTCGGACGGATTCATAGTAGCGATGATGTCGGTGCCTGTGAATGGCTGGTAACAGCCGGGAGGATAAAACGCCGACTAAGCCCTTACAGGGCTTGCGGGGTCGTGGGGCAGGGCCCCACATGCGAAGGAATCCTGCTTTGGCGAAACCGAACAATGGGTGAGATAGATGCGCAAATCAAGTAGGAAATTGGCGAAAGTAAGCTCAGGAGAAAGACGCCACGCTGATTGCCGAAATGGTTTGGGCATTGAAACAGCTTGTTGGAGGTTGGTGGGAAGAGTAGGTTGATCTCACTCCCTGTAATGGGGCAACGCCATCGGAGAGCCGTATACGGGAAATCCGTACGTGCGGTTCGATGAGGGGACGGAGGTCGAAAGACCTCCTCCTCCTCTGCGACTGTGGATGTACCGCCAAAATGTAAGGATATGCGAATTTATATATACTACCAGGTTGGAATGACATATGAAGCATTGCGGATAGATCGAAAATGAATGAATGAATCAGCTTTTAAAGTAAAGAAAATAAAGTAAGATGAAACACTCATTGATAGTAGGATTTAGTTTTGGCTTAACCTCTGGAATAATCACGACACTTGGACTGATGGTAGGTTTACATTCGGGCACGCATTCAAAACTTGTGGTTATTGGCGGGGTATTGACAATCGCAATAGCGGATGCATTCTCAGACGCATTGGGCATTCATGTTTCTGAAGAGTCCGAGAAGAAGCACACTACAAAAGAGATATGGGAATCAACAATCGCTACTTTTTTGTCTAAATTCGTTTTTGCATTGACGTTTATCGTTCCACTTCTGGTGCTTCAACTCACAACCGCGATTATCGTAAGTGTAGTTTGGGGTTTATCGCTGTTAGGTCTTTTTAGCTTTTATATTGCTAAAGAGCAAGAAGCAAAACCCTGGAAAGTGGTTATTGAACATCTGGTTATTGCATTGGTAGTTATAATTATAACACATTATGCTGGTGGCTGGATTTCAGCTACTTTTGGTTGTTAGCCGGGCTATAAAGCAAAAATCATTCGGTTGTAGTGAAAAAATATAGTCATTCCGCCAACAAATTGCAAAAATAGTAGCCAAAAATGCGTTCATCCGAAAAGCCCGCTTTCCTCAGTAATCCGGCAGATGCTGCTACATGGTTGCCAAATCTTACTCTCGATACTTTTCCCAAGTCATGTGCCAGTGCCTCTATCATCTCTCTTCTAACCACGCTTCTTTTGTTTGATAATCGATAAATCTTAAATTTTGATAGAAGTTCTCTGAACCCTAATATAATTGGAATATAATTCGTGTCCGCGAAATAAGCCATAAACCTATACTCACCTGTAATTCTCTCTTCATCAACTAAATGACAGCAGATCTCTCCAACTTTCACTTCCATTTTACATTCCTCTTTTGGTATCAGCCCTTTTACATAATGCGACTTCAACAATATATTTATCTCTGATTTTGACCAAATCTCTTTGGGAATTAAAGAAACATAAGCTCCTGTATCAATTATGGCAGGATAGGCTATCGTCAACTTCTCTCTCATCTATCTTCTCAGACAATTCTTCTTCCGTGGAAACGCCAAAAAATGCCTGAATTTTTACCATCATTTCCTCAAACGATAGATATGCGAGCCACTCTCAACAAATATTACAGGAATATCTTCTTTACCTGTTTTCCTCTTCGCTTCTAGTTCTACTTCAGCTAAATCACCACTCGCAACAACCTTTTTATCCCTTATCGCAACCCATTGGTCCGGATATTTTCTAACTAATTCCGAGTAATGTTTAAATCCCCACTTCTGATCTTCCCAAAACTCCTTTGGTTCCATTTTTATCTTTTCCATTCCCAATCACCTCCTCATTATTTTAGGTCTAAGGTGCAAGGTTTACGGTTTTAGCATATCACCTATCACCTCTCTTTGCCTTCCACATCCTTAGCGCTGATTCCAATCCTCATAACAATTTTGCACATTCTTCATACCTTCCTCGATATTTTTAAATAAGTATCTTTATCAATATAACCTTTCGCTACATGCAACGTCCATAGACCTGTTGCAGCGACTATTCAACAAATGAATAAAGAACATATAAGCTTTTACTATTAGATTCTTTCTACCGATCTGCGGGGTAGAACAAAAACGGCACTATGTTAATGGTCATTACATCTACTCTTCTTAATGGAAAGCGAAACCTATATCAAACATTTTTTCGCGTGAAAAATAGAAAATCCTTTTATATAACTATGATGAAAGTAAATGTTATGTTAGCCATTTCTAAGTAGTTTCTTCTGGTTTGAGTCCCTGAACTTTAATGCTCCTTATTGAACTCGTGACCTCGTTGACTTTCTCAAGCGGTATTTTTAAATTCGCAATTAAAGCCGTTGCGGTGGGATCATTAGCCATACACTCGATAGGGAATGACGATTCATCAATTATCTCGACTTCATGAAAACCCGCCTCTTTCATCAGTTCTATGTATCTGTCCCTCATGATGGCACCGGAAATGCAACCGATATATGCGTCAATAGAGTTCTTTATGGAGTCCGGAAGCGCTTTTAACAAAACAATATCCGAGACCATCAGCTTGCCACCGGGTTTTAGCACCCTGAACGCTTCTCGGAAGACCCTGCCTTTGTCCGGTGTGAGGTTTATAACGCAATTTGAAATGACTTTATCAACAGAATCATTACCAACAGGTAGATTCTCAAGCTCGCCGAGCCTGAACTCTACGTTTCCGTAGTTTCCTTTCTTAGCGTTTTCGCGGGCTTTCGCAATCATCTCCGGTGTCATATCCACACCGATAACTTTTCCGTTCTTACCAACCTTGTTGGCAGCAATAAAACAATCAATTCCCGCACCTGAACCAAGATCGAGAACAGCCTCACCTTCTCTTAACGATGCATGAGCAATGGGATTACCACATCCAAGGCCTAAATTCGCACTTTCGGGGACTGCGTTGAGTTCTTCCTCTGTATATCCAATCTCCTTACTTATACCCGCCGTCAAATCCGTGCCTCCACAGCACGCCGTGCTGCAACAGGAACTATCCCGATTGGCTATTCTGGCATAACCCTCCCTCACAAATTGCTTTATTTTTTTGTCTTTCATATTAATTGTCTCTCCATCTTTTTTGACCATTTCCGCCAACCTCATACAAGTAATAGTTTCCAGAGTATTTAAGCTTTTAAAATAAATTTCATACAAAATGATTCCGGATATTTTAATACCCTTATTGACAGTAGGTCTGGCTGAATTGGGAGACAAGACACAATTAGCCATTTTCTGTCTGGCTTCGAGGACAAAAAAATATTTACAACTGTTATTAGGGGTCACGTTGGGGTTTGCCATTGCCGATGGCTTTGCGATTATTCTTGGTGATTTTCTTACAACCGTAATTCCAACAGATTATATCAAAATTGGAGCGGGTGTTATATTCATCTTATTTGGAATCCTAACTCTGTTGAATAAAGAAGAATCAGAAGAAATATGCGACCTCAAGAAACCATTTATGTCCGGTTTTATTATGGTGTTGATAACAGAAATGGGTGATAAGACACAAATTGCAGCAGGGCTTTTTGCAACAAAATTTAACCCGATTCTCGTGTTTGTAGCGGTAATGGCAGCATTAATAGCCCTGTCCGTGATGGCAGTATTTCTGGGAAAAATCATGGTTACAAAAATAAACCAAAAGGTGATTTCAATACTCGCTGCGGCTATTTTCATTATTATTGGGGTCGGCACCTTAATAGGATTAGTCTAATTGCTTACATTACTGTGCTCGTTTACCGCTGAGCACGCAGAGAACACAAGAGAGTCAATATTTGTTCCCCGCACAACATATCAAATATATTTGAAATATCAACCTGATTTTTCCAGTTAAGTGAGGCGCGTATGCAATATTCAAAAATGTAGTAATCCTGTAAATTATGCCTTCCCCGTTCCTTCCCCTTTATATGCTTTTCCCTTTCAGTTCACGAAGTATGCAATTTTAATTACGAAGAATTATGCCCAAAATTTCACTACTTTTCATTTTTAGTTCTAACGGTTGAAACAATTTTTGGTATATTTCCGTGAAAAACCGAAAATCATTTTATACGTCATCCCATAGTTATTATTGATGGTTACCTTATAAGGTACTGACAAGGGATGCCGAATGAGGTAGTAAATAAACTTCCCCTTTGTGGCCACCCTGCTCAGTATCTTAAATGGGATGAAGAGGCTGAAAATGGCTGGCAAAAAGCATAAAACCAGGAAAAAAATGTCCACTCCGTGGTGCGAATCCACGAGCGGGCTAAAGAAGAAGGAAATAATAAAAAAATTGGGGGGTGCTATGGAAAAAATGAAGAAACAAACTTTAGTAATGTGTATAGTAGCTATGGTAATACTGATGGTAGTATTGTCGCTGACTGCTGGAATAGGAATTGCAGGACAGGGAGAGGGCGATAAAGCTCAAAAAGGTCAGGAATACCCTTCGAGTGATTTGACGGATTATGGAGATATGGTTGAGGTTTTCAGAGAGCCGGTCAACGGCATACCCGAATATGATGTAAACGGCTGCGAAATCCTCGTGAGCGCGATAGATGGTAGCGCGATATGCATGGAATACGACAACGATTCTGGTCACTGCTCAATACCAGAAGGTGCGCCTGTCACAGAAGTCTCCTTCGGTCGTTTGAATGTTGTCCGGGCACCACCAGAGGTACTGGAAAGCGGATTCGATGAAGCCATAAATGCAATAAACGAGGCAACATATATAACGCTCGACGCTGGTGGACGCTTACTGTTGACACGACCTGCTGTGGATGCTGATGGTGTTGCGTATGAATACGTAAAGGCAATTGATTCTCCTCGTGAAAATCTTGCATTATATAATAAACTTATGCTGGATGGACACCTGGAAGGGAATTTAGGCGATGACCCATACGCCCATGTAGGTGACCCACAAGCCGACCCAGTACTCAGACCCGTATTGGATGTGCCTCACTTCAGTGAAGTGACAGGTGGAACTATGCTTCATCTACTGGATGACGGCGATCCACTTACCCAGGCTGATTTCATGAGTGCTGCATCGTTCCTGGCAGCAGGTGCAGATAAACCCGGTCATATAACAGTTGACATGGTGTTTTACATGGATACCATTCTGGGTCTCAATACTAAGAATGAATACGGAGCTTACGTTACCTACGTGAACTTCGACCCCATGACTTACGCCAGAGAGAACGTATATACCAAAGACGTCTATGTACTCGTTCCGGAATTGTACGCCGGCGGCAACTGGGTATTCGGACATTGGATACAGGACTATGTTTGGCTGATGAGTTCCGAGTACTCCGGTTATTTAGGGTCTAATCCAGATGTGTACACCTGGGACCCTGAGGATCCTGTGTGGCAACCAGCTACCGACGATATTGGAGGATTTGCGCAGGCATCAGATGACGCACTGAGAGTGATTGCCTATACACATGACAATGAGATTCCGCCAGCACCATAGAACGGTATAGAACTCGGAGGGAGGGACCTTCCCTTCCCATTTTTATTTTTTAAAGTTGAGGAGGAATAGAAACGAATGAAAAAACATTTAGAAAAGCATGCATCTCACTCTATGATGAGATTGAAAAAAGTAGGAGGTGATATGAACAAGAATGAATACAAAAATAATTTTTGCTATGGTTGTAGTAGGAATCCTACTAACCGGTGTTGGAGCAGCTACATTGCTACCAGTTCCAGATGAAGTAAAAGACAAAGGAAAAGCACCTGAGAACGTTCAGGTTATCAAAGCAGTGGAAGATGGTGTATGGGTTCGTATGCCTAACGGAATGGAACGGATGGTTACAGTGCATTACATAGACCAAGATTGCGATAAAAACCAACATAGGGATAAGGATCGAGATAGAATAAATCGGAGTAAAGTGAGTCCTGCAAAGCCTGATTGGGTTGACGACAAAAAGGACAAAGATGGCTGCTACGATTTCTTAGGAAAGGGTGTGCTGTGGAAAAAAATGCCTGTAAGCTACGTAATACATCCTGATCTCAATGCAGATGCCGTTTTTGCAAGTGCAGAGACGTGGGACGAAGAAACAAATGTTGAACTTTTCAACAATATATACAGTAGTGATTACGATGCGAATTACGATGTGGATAGTCCAGACGGTAGAAACGAATTATCTTTCGGTGATTACGAGCAGGATGGAGTTATAGCAGTTGCTGTAGTTTGGGCGTTTTACACTGGAAAACCAGCCAATCGAGAAATTTTTGAGTTCGACGTTATGCTGGACACTGATTTCTGGTGGAGTGATCAGAAGTCTCCTGGCCTGATGGACATACAAAATATCGCAACTCACGAGTTGGGACATGGACTTGGATTAGCGGACATCTACTCTGATAGCTGTGATTTCGTAACGATGTATTATGGTAGTTCTTCTGGAGAAATAACAAAACGAACACTCACAACGCATGATATAACAGCACTGCATCTTTTGTATGGTGAGTGAGAAATCACTCATTCTTTTTATTTTTTAGTGATTGTATATAAAATCCGTGTAATCCTGTGGTTAGCTAAACAAATAAAATAAAATAATAAAGCCCAATTACCACAAAAATCACCCCGATAACGGTTCTTAGCACCTTCTCGAATTTATAAACATTCTGAACGTGTTTGTTAATTTCCTGTGCGCCGAGATAAAATAAAACTGCGAAAATAATAACAGGGATTCCTGTTCCGAGTCCATAGAATGCAGGTAATATTATACCCTCGCCGGAGGCGAGTCCAAGCGGTATCAATGCACCGAAAAATAAAACTGCACTGTAAGGACAGAACGCTAAGGCAAATAGAGCTCCTATGAAGAATGCACCTATCAATCCGGAGTCAGCGGTTTTTTTGCTCAGTTTCTCTGTAATTCTTCCACTACCAACAGTAAAATTGAAATGTATACTACCTATCATAAAGAGCCCGGATATAATCAAGATAACACCTAAAATTTCACCGTGGATGCTCTGGACTGTAAGTGAGAGGTCTATCACATTCATGCCAATTAAAATTATACCCGCGCCTAATACAGAATATGTGAACGTGCGTCCGAGAGTGTAAACGAGTCCATTTAAAGGTGTATGATCAGGATTTTTAATATCTCGTGAGATATATGCAATTGCTGCTATGTTCGTTGCCAGAGGGCATGGACTGATGGACGTTAAAACACCAAGTAAAAATGCAACGAGTATCACAAATTCTGTGTTCGCTATAAAATCCTGTATGACCGATTCAAGCATTTTAGTCTCCCTTTTTTAGCGCATCCAATTTATTTTTGAATACTTTTATGTAATCCTCTTTATCCCAGACATAATTCCACATCTCAGTTGCATCTATTATCTCTTCTTTACCATCTTTTATAACGTTAATATAGAGCGAAGAACCCATAACACCATACTTTTTTACTAAAATTATGTTTTCGGGGTCCTGAAAATTAACAGTTTCGTAACTTATTTTTCCTGTTTTATAATCCTCTGGAAAGTGTAGTTCTAATGTTTCTTTTGCAAAGTTACCGAGGTTTGCGCATGACGGACACGGACGTGCTGGCTCAAATTTAACAACCTTTATTGACGTTATATTTGCGGGTTCCGGGATTGAAGCCGTAGGTTTTATGTCCTGAGTTGTATTTTGCAGTGAATTGTTTGTCACCTCATCGTTTTCTTTTTCCGGTTCAATACACCCGCAAAATAAAATCGTTATTAAAATGCCGGTTATTATAATTCCTGCAACCAAACATGATTTTTGTTCTTGATTCATTCCAGCACCCATTTTTTTATTTCCTCCGTGTTTGGAATTCTTCCGCTCGCTTTAACCACTCCATTGATAACTACTGCTGGCGTCATCATTACACCAAAACTTATTATTTTATCTATATCCTCTACTTTTTCAACCTCGGAATCAACACCGAGTTCCTCTACGGCTTTCTTTGCATTTTCGTATACTTTTCTACATTTCGGACAGCCCGTTCCCAAAATTTTAATCTCCATTTTTTTGTTTCTTGATAGGTTACTATATTATTATATTTAGCCCTTCTCCTCCCCCAGCATCTCTGCCAAATATCTGATGTTTGGGTTTGCAACCAGGTTACACACCATCTTTTCTATCCCGATGTTCTCAGTTTGAAGCATCCCTGCCAAAGCCGCGCCTGCATCCAAAGCTATCATCACAAGCTCTTCAAGCTCACCGGGTATATTAAAGTCAAATGTATTGAGTATAACGCATACCGCAACAGGCGAATAGTCATTCCCTCTTGCGTATCTCCCTTCCTCCGGTGGGTATTCCTCAGGTGGCTTTACTTTAAGCATACTTTTTACCTCGCTATCGGATTATCTAAAGCCCCCCTTAAAGAGCTGACTTCTTCCGGGATTCTATCCTTTCCCTTCACCCCCATTTCCTTTCTCATTTTTCATTTCAAATATATTTTAAATATCTTATGTTATATTTAGGTAGGAGGTAAATTTGAAATAAATTATACGAGGCGATTATAGCGATTTTTTTATCTCTGCGATGACTTCTAAAACCTCTTTTCCTAATTCCGTCAGGCTATATATTATAAATTTACCTTTTTTCCTATAATCCACTAATTTCGCCTCTTTAAGTAGTTTCAGATGGTAAGATAGTGCTGAATATTTTTGATCCGTCACTTCAACAAAAACGCACACACAGAAGTCGTCGGCATTCAATGCCTTTAATATCCCTATTCTGATCGGATCAGACAAGACCTTGAAAATAAACGCTATGTCTTCAACGTCCTCTTCCACGAGACTCCTTACTTTTTCTAATATCTCCGATGATATGTCATAAGAAGGCGGTATTGCACGCATATTATATGTATTATTTTGGTTATATTAATTTGTAACGCAACGATTAAAACGAGCTTCTGGAGTATCAATGAAGGAGTTATCCATTATTTCAAAAAAATGAAATATTATTGAGTTTCATGTATTTGCCCTCTTCGGGCGGATATTCTGGCGGTTGTTTTACTTTCCTGATTTCTTTATCGCTTTTCATTCAAATCTTCTACTCATATCCAACCTAATAGCAGAGAAATTCCCAGGGCAAGCATTATCACTCCAGAAATCAACCTCATGTACTTTCTGGTTCTAAGCCGCCACTCCTCTGCTCTTTCAACTTTCAAGTTAGCCCAGTAAATCAGGGTTATCAAAACCAGCAAAGGAGCGGTGCGGAATAAGTTGTACCAGAGGAGATAGAAGGTAGAAGCAGAGTCCACACCTATTTCTGCCATCGTTGTGATATAACTTAACACCAAACCTGTTGTGCACGGCAGCCCGACCAGGGTGGAGAAGGCAGCGAGGAAGACAGCCGATGGCAGCGTTGCCCTCTTTGCAAGTTTGTTTATTGTCGGCTTCGTTGAATCAGGAATTTTTAGAGAGAACCACCTTCCAAGCCAGAAGAAGTCCTTAACCATGATGAGTCCCGCAGCCAGTATAAAAGCCGCAACGATAACCTTCACCTCCCACAGGAAAAAGATAACATCAAAAATGTTAACCAGTCCAAGCATGTAGAGAAAGTATATTATGAAAAAGGTCGCAAGAAATGCAAACCCGATCTGTAAGATTTTCCTTCTCTCGCCACCAGCACCAAACAAAACTCCCATCAGGTAAAGAAAGACAGCGATGACGCAGGGATTCACTCCATCCACAGTTCCTAAGATAATCCCAAGCAGAAGGATATGGGTGCCAAAACCTATCTCTGATTCGAATCCGAGGATTGAAATCGGGATTTTTCTTTCCTCTTCTGGCGTAATCTCACCCGGTTTTGGGAGATACGGTGTCATCCCTCTGATTTTCCACAGGGGGCAGGGGCATCCTTCTTTTATGCAACGTTTAACTTCGTCCTCCAGGTTCTCAATTATCGCTCTGTCTCCAACAAGGTATCTGTCGCCAATAAAAGCAGCGGGGAAACCTGCGTATTCAAGCCCGTAGAGTTCTTTGAACTTTTCATATAACTCTTTGTTGGTTTCATTTGTGGCTTCGTATTCGTTGATTGTCGCAGTGTACTCCTGCTCCAGTTGGTCTAAAAGCGGTAGAACTCTCTCGCACTGGGAGCAGTTATCACGTGTAAAAACATGGATACAAAGCTCTTGATGCTCTTCGACTGCTCTCGGTGTCGGAGTTTGTGTTAAAGTGGGCGTAGGGGTTGGAGTAACACTCAGTGTCGGAATTATCCCCTCTCCTGCATCCGGACATCCATATTGGATGCAATTTTTCACCAGATCTTCTATCTGCTTTCCTGTGGTTGCGTCCGTGTGGTATCCGACGACGTAATCATTTCCAACGAAAGTGGTTGGAACTCCATGAGGCGGTGGAACGTCATGGGTTCGTAGAAATTTTTGAAACAGCTCTTCATTTTCTCTGTTATTCCAAGTTTCAAATTCTTTCACTTCCAGTTGCGGATATTTCTGATCCAATTGTTCTAAAAAAGGTTTTTCTACGACACAGTGGGAGCATCCTTGACCCCAGAAAAAGTAGAGAGTGACGCTGCTGTCAGATGTCTGCGTCGCCGTTGCTATGGAGATTGCCAAGATACAAAAAAGTATTGTCGCTACTTTCATGAGGACTACCCCCTTCTTGCCAGGATTGCCAGGTTCTCCGAAGCTCATCACGCCTTCCAGGCGTCTTTTGAAATCGTCTGTCCCCCTCAGTTGTTCTTCACCTCTCCTTCTCGGTCGCTTTTACATTTCGCACACGGTGGTGTCGTGCCAAATACTTCTATTTTCACTCAACTAAAGAACCCCCTCGTGCGTTTGCATAGCCATACGAGTGAAAGCATTATCGGAACCTCAGTCAGAACGCCAACGACTGTTGCAAGTGCCGCGCCGGAATTCACGCCGAATAATGTGGTGGCAACTGCTATCGCAACCTCAAAATGATTGCTGCCAGCGATGATTGCCGTAGGTGCGGCATCCTCATACCTCAATTTTATGGGTTTTGAGATGAGATACGTGATTGCGAACACTAATAGGATGTTTGCAACTATCCCAACCGTAATCATACCGATTATCGCTGGCAGTTCAACCAATTTCTCACCCTGGTAGGTGAAGAGCACTACCAATGTAATTAACAGCGCTATTATTGATATCTTTCCCAAACGAGGAACAAGTTTCTCTTCAAACCAGTCCGTACCTTTTCTTTTTATTGTTTGGTCCCTTGTAATCCACCCTGCTATCAAGGGTGTGCAGATGTATATGACTACGGCAAGAGCTATTGTCTTCCAGGGCACTGCTATGCCAGAGACGCCGATAAGAAATGTAGCCAGCGGAGCAAATAGGAAAACCATTGTCAGAGAGTTTATTGCAGTCATCACAAGCGTATGACCCATGTTCCCTTCTGCTAAGTAGCTCCACACAAGGACCATTGCAGTGCATGGAGCCACGCCTAAAAGAATCAATCCCGCTATATATTGCTGAACAATAGGTATCTCACCTAAGGGCGTTAGCGTTGCTCCCTGCGGTAAAAACGGTGAAAAAACCACGCCTAAAAATAGCCATGCGAAGAAAGCCATTGTGAATGGTTTTATCGCCCAGTTCATGAACAATGTGGTGGCTATTGGTTTTGGCGTCCTGATCGCCTTCCTCACTTCTCCAAAGCTAATTTGAACCATTATTGGGTATATCATGGCAAACAGACAGATAGCAATGGGGATAGAGATATGAGCCACTTCCAATATTGCCAGAAGTTCCGAAAGCTGCGGGAATGTCCTGCCAAGAATTGTGCCTGCAAGTATGCAGATTATAACCCATAAAGTGAGATATTTCTCCCAGATTCCAAGTTTTCTTTCTTTTTTCTCCATATTCAGCTTTTCTCCTCACATTCGAAGCAGTATTCCTTCCCTGTGTTACTTAAAAATTCACGCCCGCATCCCTTGCACTTCACTCTATAAAGTGATGACTCCTTCTTAGTCTTCCTTGCCCGCTCCTGAAGGTAGTAAAGGCATGCGCACTGTTCTTCCACCTTATTCTTTCCTGTTCTTCCTGAAATCCAATGCTCTATCTCATCCTTCAAGGGAACCCTTCCTGTTGACATAAGCTCGTCATCCACAAAGACCGCCGGTGTTACCATAACTCCACGGTCTATAATCTTATCAATATCAGAGACCTCTACAACTTCTGCATCCACTTGCAAATCCCGAATTACTCCCTCTACCAACTTTTTTGTTGCCCTGCACTTAGGACAGCCCGGTCCCAAAACTTCTATAATCACCTTTCCCATTCTACCGTACAACACCTCCATATATCGTTCCCATTACTGTCGAGATGATTATAACCAGAGCAAAGTAGATACCAGCTCTTCTCGCTCCGATTGTCCTCCATATCACGACCATGTTCGGCAAGCTTAGAGAAGGTCCTGCGAGCAGAAGTGAGAGTGCAGGTCCAGAAGCCATCTGCCCGGTGGTGTAGCCGAAAAGATCCCCAACTATCGGAACTTCCAATAACGTTGGCATATACAATATCGCACCGATTATGGAAGAAATAAAGCAAGAGAAAAAGGAGTTGTTTCCAAAATAGGGTTTCATTATCTCCCCTACTGCAATTTGAGGGTCATGAGTGGGAGCATAAATCGCAGCAACACCTCCTAATATACCTATGGCGAATACGCCTACCAAAAGAATAGGGAATATCATCTTTGCGAGCCACCATGTCTCCTTTCCCCATTCTTTCACCTCTTCTCGGGAATAGTATAAAATCAGGATAATTGATCCTATCGTCATGAAAGAGAGGGCTGTGAGTTTCGTGACCCAAGAGATTAACCCAGACGCTCCAACGAGGAGTATCGCCACTAAAAGGCTAAAAAACAGCAAAGTGATATACCTGGGTCTTCCCACCTCTGGGTCATAAGTCATGGCAGCCACTCTAACAACTTTCTTCTCCTCTACCTTTGCGCCTCGCTCAAATATCGCCGCCATGCTCAAGCCTATCACCACGGACATCAAAACAGCACACACCGCCCTCGCAATCCCTATATTCAGACCGAGAACTCTTGCTGTAAGAACGAGAGCAAGAAGGTTTATCGCCGGTCCCGAATATAAAAAAGCAATGGCGGGTCCTATACCCGCACCCCTTCTGTAAATACCTGCGAACATCGGCAGTACCGTGCAACTGCAAACTGCGAGAATAGTTCCTGAGATGGAAGCAACACTGTAAGATAGCCATTTTTTCGCTCCCGCACCAAAGTATTTTAGTATAGCCTCCTTAGATAAAAGAGCAGCAATTGCACCGGCTATGAAGAAAGCCGGCACTAAACATGTCAGAACGTGAAGTGAGAGGTATTGCATCAGCGTATCCACGCCCGCCCTCAGAATTTCGTCTACCCCGTCCATTATTTCAAATATATTTGAAATACTTATTTAAAGTTCTTCATTGTAGCCAAAAATTTTGTAAGGACCCGATATCCTTATAGAACTCTGGAACTTAAATACAAAAAAATAAAAAAGGGAAGAAGCCGAGTATAGTTGCATCCATTACAATGCCCCTACGCCAGCTTCTGCAACTTCTATGTCCTGAGGTACTGCTCCTCCGCTGACACCAATTGCTCCTACAAGCACACCGTCTTTCTTCAGCGGAATTCCTCCCCCAAATATTACTAATCTACCGCCGTTCGTTACGTGTATGCCAAATAGCGATTGCTCAGGCTGTGACGCTTTACCCAGTTCTTCGGTCGTCATATCGAACGCAACAGCGGTAAATGCCTTGTTAATAGCTATGTCTATGCTCCCTAACCATGCATCGTCCATCCTTTCAAAAGCCACTAAGTTCCCTCCTGCATCCACAACTGCAATGTTCATTGGCACACCTATCTCAACCGCTTTTGCTTCTGCTCCCGCGACAATCTTCTTCGCGTCTTCCAAAGTTAGCCCGGACGCAGTCGCATCATTTGTGTTCTCAATGGCAGTACTAAACGAGAGTGCACTCACTATAATTGCTATAACTGCTGCACAACTCAAAATAGCCATTAACACTTTTTTTCTCTTATTCATTTTCTCACGTCCCCTCCATTTTTTTATTTCAAATTCTTCTTCGCCGCAATACTAAATATGCAACTGCAAGGATTCCTGTCATGGCGAAGACAGCCTCAAAGCCTGGTGTTGGTGTTGCTTTTGGCGTTGGTGCTGGCGGTGTAAATGCCTTTACGCCAGCTTCTGCAACTTCTATATCCTGAGGTACTGCTCCTCCACTGACACCAATTGCACCTACAAGCTCATCTTCTTTACTCAGCGGAATTCCTCCTCCGAATATTACCAATCTACCGTCGTTCGTTGCGTGTATGCCAAATAGCGATTGCTCAGGCTGTGACGCTTTACCCAGTTCTTCAGTCGTCATATTGAACGCAACAGCGGTAAATGCCTTGTTAATAGCTATGTTTATGCTCCCTAACCATGCCTTGTCCATCCGTTCAAAAGCCACCAAATTCCCCTCCACATCCACAACAGCAATGTTCATTGGCACACCTATCTCACCCGCTTTTGCTTCTGCCGCCGCTACAACCTTCTTTGCGTCTTCCAAAGTTAGCCCGGACGTAGTCGTGGCACTTGTGCTCCCAATGGCGGTACTAAACGAGAATGCACCTATTATGATTGCACAACTCAAAATAGCCACTACTGCTTTTCTTCTCTTATTCATTTCCTCACGTCCCCACCATTCCTTCAACCTTTTATACGTATAGGGCGTTTTCTCCAAAAGCTTTTCGATTTTTTTCTACATATATGCTTTTCGATTTCGCAGGAGTTCCAGATGGGTAATTACCCCTTGAAAACAGTGTAATAACAGCCCTTTCAGAAAAATAGGCGAAAATATACCAAATACCGCCAAAATAGTATTAGATTGAGGAGTAACAGTCATTTAGAG
>JANJFQ010000191.1 GCA_025435355.1 Candidatus Methanophagales archaeon
AGTCAAATGCCAATTCTTTATCCTCTTTATGCGCAATCATGTTCTCGACATAACTTAACGGTGGAAAGACTTGCCTTCGTACCGCGTAATCAGAATCAGTCGGCTCGGGATCCATGAGGTGCAAATAATGAGGAGTGACCCCAAACGGAACATTATTCTCTAGCGCGAGTTCAATCGCCTTCGCCTGGAGGGGGTTTAACGTGATTATCTTTTTAATCGTTTCAAATCCCTTCTTGTTCTTGAGGACGTGTTTGAACTGCCATCGCCAATCGTCCCAGTCGTCTTCAGAGGCATCGAGTTCTGCTAAAATCCGCTTTTTATGCTCCTTGCGTCGCTCAACGATTTCAGGCTTGAGGCCACAGGGATAGCGTACAAGGTAGTTGTTCATGCGCTGTCCCATCTGATCGAGATAATCAGACCGTAATAAAGACGCTTCTCGTCCTTTATACTGCTCAAAATCCGGCAGTTCAACGTCCTCCATCAACCGCGAAGGGTAGACGTCCGACTGGCCTTTTACGGCTTTGAATAAATGCACGAACTCATCAATAAAATCGTCGGTTACTTCAGCATCGCCGGATACCGCTGCAGTCCAGAGATGTTCTAACGCTGAGGTCTCGGCTAACCGCTCATTACGCGGCGATATAATATTCTTCAGACAACGAACGGCATCTTTAAGCACAATATAATCCCACGATTTGATGATATCAATATCACGCCGGTACGTCCATTCTAACGCGTTAAGATAGCTTATAATCTTCTCACGGGCACTTTCTAACGTCTCACTCGCCTTTAAGAGTTCATAGATATCGGGTGCAGCATTCCAACAATCGTGCCATCGTATTGCTATGCCCCAGCGTATTGTCATGGTAACAGACCTCATACATTCATATAAGTTCATACTTTTTATCTTTTCGGAATTTTCCGTGCGGTTTGAATGGGTAAATGGACGTTGTGAGGAGGGTTTTAGCCCTTAAAGATGCCCCCCTAACAGCAGGGTCTGTCTAAGGGTTATGTCACGAGTGCAACCTCCGGTGAGAGTGAAAATAACCTTCAAGTCGATGCTAAGAGCAGTTTTGAGCTAATTACTTTTCCTTCACTGAGTAGACTGCCATTCCTTTACGTAAGAGCTCTTTTGCGTATTTGGTTTTGATGCCCGCCAATTGCCCCGAAACAGCTTTTTCAACGTCCTGATTGTCAACTTGAAGCGATAAAACTTCTTCCTCTAGATATCTATCAGGTAAAACGTATCCAATACGATCGCCTTTTTGCAGTTTATGATTAGTAATTTCTACTCCAACAACGTTTATTTTTTCCCAATAATCAAAGATCTCACCGATCGGTTCGTAATTAGTGGGGAACCTTGCCATACGACCACTCTGATAGAAAAGCTCCCGAATCACATTAGGATCCCATTCCCACTCCATCATCCCCCTAACCAAAAGAAATAAATCCCATGTTGTTAGGATAGTAATGTCATGATGCGTTGCATCTTCGATTTGTGGTTGCGTAAATACATTCTGATTATTTCGTTCGAGTGCAGGTAGATTACGCTGATGATTTATTATTGAAACTCCTCGAACGTCAGTCCTATTCCATTCCTTCATTCTCCTAGGTACGTATTTCACCACCTGAATCGTATCTGATTCGTGCGGAAGCCCAGATATTCCTTTGATTTCTATCAAAAGAGTGGGTGATTTGTCATGGATTTGTAAGTCTTCCTGTTTTGGTCCTTTCGCATCATCCATCTGAATTTGTTCGTCGGCATCAACAACATCTTTAAATCCAATAAATTCAAGACAGGATTTTACATCTGCGACAAGCTCACTACTACTTTTAGTGAGTATCTCATGTAAGATGCCAAATTTACCTCTTGCTTCTGATATCTTCTGATCGAGTTCTTCAAGTTCTCGTTCTGCTTTTTGCTGAACTTCAACTTTTTCAGCTTTGTACTTGAGAACAGCATCAAGTTCATATTCATCTTTTTCTACCCATCGAGCCCCCACAATATGAGGAAAAAGATGTGGAGATAATTCTGGTAAGACTTCGCGTAATAGAGTCACAATAACGTCAGCCTTTTTCGATAATTGTGGAAGGATAAGAATGCGACCTTTAGTATCGCGTGCTTTTATTAATCCTCCAACACAATTTCCGAATTTATTACTTAAAATAGGCGTCCATTGAAATACCTTTTTAGAGCTGGCGGTTAGATTAAATGTGGCCGTAAATTCCGAATCTTTGATATTCTTTCGAAGAAATTGGTAAAGAGGATCATCATAGTCTGGCACATTTATCTCACGACCCTGTTCTGATGTTATTCCAAGATATCCTGAAAAAAGAATTGAAAGAAATGACCAATTATCAGTTTGCATTTCTTTGCTGATTTTTAAATCATCACCGCCTAAAGTTCCAGTCACAACAGAAGCTAAAACGAGTTTTTGTGGTAGACGAGGCTGGGCAAATATAACAAACAGTCCACCATGTTTAAGAATACGGCCAAAGTCGTTTTGCACCATTTGCATAAACTTTGGTCGAGGATCAATTATACCCCTATTACATTTAGCCCACCAATCTATTTCACCAATGGATTTGGTCTTCTTACCTTCGGGACTATTTCTTGTCTCTTGGGGTGTGAGATCAATAAATATTATTTCTTGCTCACTGAAGTTTGGTAGAGAAGGCTTACCTATTACAGGTAAGTATTCATCTCTCATTTCTATCTTGTATGGAGAGCCGAATGTCCCAGTTGAAGCATTGAAACCCGCTGAATGAGCGCTTTCAAGAACTTCATCAGGAAAATCTATGAGTAGAATCTTGGGCTTTTCGTATTTAGGGGTAAACTTCTTAGGAGAATTTTGAAAAACCCCACGTTTGAGTCGCAAAATTCATATGCAATTGACGCTATAGCGCTATTATGAAATCCCTTACCGATTTCGCGTTAAAT
>JANJFQ010000192.1 GCA_025435355.1 Candidatus Methanophagales archaeon
ACTCTTGTAGACGGCTTCAGGCTAAATACAAGGAGTATTTAATGCGTTACATCGTAACAATGGATCAAATTGGAAATGGTGATGGGGATAATGGGTCTAAATGATACATGAAGCTACCCGGGATTTCGGAATTATGTATATTTTAAGTCAAAGTGGGCTTAACCGAACACGAATGCAAGCACTTTTCCAGCATATAATCCGTAGCAATACCCAGAACATATACCCAATATTTCCATCGTTTAATGAAAGTGCACTATGCCAAACTTCGACCCCTCTCAGTGTCACCCTGACTTCCACGGTTTCACCAGACATCTTTTTACACACGTGATACCATTTCCCCTCAAATTTAACTTTGCCGTTTTGTTTTACTATTCTTTCTGCTTTTTCAAAATACAGTTCCCGAATCACCCTCTCCAGTTCTTCATCGGTTAATGGCTTTGCTTCTGCGTCTTTCAATACCGATGAGGCGGTTTTCCCATACCGCGCCCACTGCCCTTTCGACTCGTTTCGGAATCGGATATATTCAGAAATCGCCTTTTCAACACTCTCTCTATCCTGAAACTGGTATTTCTCATAGAAATATAAAAATTCACTTTCTCATCATTTTTTTGGGATTTATACCGCTCAGGGTAGAGAACACGCAAAATGCTCATCGTAGAAACGTGAACTGCAAATTCATTCGAAAGCAGTAACGATAAGTTCCATGAACCAAGTTCTGGGAATTGATTGGATGCTTCTTTAATTGTCTTTATTTCCACATCGGTCAACGGTTCTGTACGCTCGGGATCGACGTTTGGATTTCTCTTCATAGCCACCCCCTCGAAAAGTGGTTTGGCTATGAATATTGTTTTTCTATATTTAAATGTTCTGGTAATTGCTGCAGGTTAAGTCCAAAGATTTAACTTGTTATAGTACAATTTTATTTAGGAAACATGGTGCAAAGACGGAAATTAGAAATGAAGATGTATTAATGAGTGAAATCAATAAAGTATACGAAGATGAAAAAGAGGAAAATCGTAGGATCAGAGACGAATTATTAAAAAGATTAATTAAAACTAGCTTGGGGGAATTAAGATGAAGCCACGATACGGCATAGTGGGCTTCGAGCCAGGATAGGTGGATGTCGAACATCCCCGACCCAACAGAGATCAAAAGGGGGGAGATAAAATTTACATTTTTTAAGTTGCTCTGTGCATTTTACAATCAATCAATTGCTCGAAATCCGCAAGATTTTGAGCAATTACAAGCGGTATTACCTCTCTCTTCTTTCCAGCATCGCCTTTATCTTCTTTAATCTTGTGAAATTCTCGCGCTCCATCTCCTCTAATCTCATCCGTATGTATTTCCTCGTCGCCTTCAATCTAGGAATCATTATATATTCAAGTGCATTAACCCTCCTTTTTGTCTTCTCCACCTCTCCTGCAAGATTCCTCACCGCTTCTTCCAGCTCTGCAAGCTTTATTATCTTTTCCAATGCTTCTTCAAAGCTTCTCGCACTCCTATCCACCGCGGCTGAGGAATCCATAAATCCATATCCGCGCTCCGTGACTTTTCTTGCCAAATCATTTTCCAATTCCAGGATTGGCACGTGCACACCCATTATGCTTCGCGAAGAGAAATCCATTTCGATTTCTCGTGATGTCATTAAAGACAACTGCCTTACCTGCTCAACGCCTGACAATGCCTGAGCAACGATTAAAAAATCAAAAGCCTCTTTTAACTTATCCTCCGCTTCCTTCCTCGCATCCCTTACTTCACTCACCACGTCTAAGAATTCAGCAATAAGCGCATCTCTTTTTTCACGAAGTAAGTCATGCCCCTTTTCCGCTAACTTCTCCCTCCTGCTCAGCCTCAACAGTTCCATCCTTGTTGGGCTTACTCCTTCTACTATTTCCGGCATAATCAGTCTAGTCTCTAAACAGAAAAGAAAGTATTCTTATATTCCGGTGCCAATGTTTTTCTCTACCAGATAAATCCCATCTTGAAAGACCCTGGGGTCATAACCTTTTATCTTTGTCGTCTGTTCTATGTTCGCGGCAGTCTGTCCAACTGCCTCCTTATTTACTCCGGATACGACAATCTCTCTACCTTTTATCTCCACTTTCACACCTTCCTCGACTTTTGCTATCCTCGGCTTCCTTTCACCCAGGAAATTTGAAATGGAAACGGCGTTGCCCTCCTTTGTTAGTGCCACCTGCATTGGGAAATGAGCATGCACCGCTTTCAACTTATAAAAAAATCCCTCTGTCACACCTGTAATCATGTTTCTGATGTGAGATGCATAAGTTCCTGCAATAGCTCTTATCTTCTTCCTTGAATAATCACTCTTTATAATGACCTCATTACCATCGTCTTTTTGTTCTATTTGTATGCCAGGGTCCCATAATTCTCGTTCTATCGCTCCTTTTGGACCTTCCACCTTCACCGTTCTTCCATTTACGCTGACATTCACACCCTCGGGGATTGGAATACTGAAACTAATACCCTCATCCTTCTCCATCGTCATCTTACCTCTATCTTTGTTTTTTATTTAGGATAGGATAAATAAGGTTTCTTTTTTATATAAATTAAATTTACAGAAAAGATATTCCACATATACAAAATTATTTAAATATCTATTTGGTATATATGGAATTATGAGGAGAACTGAGCTAAAAGTTTTAGAGGAACTTAATAAGGGAACTAAAACACTTGCAGAGTTGGAATCTGCAATTGGAAAGAGCAAAAGTTGGCTATCTGAGATTATCACAGGTTTAGAGGAGCGAGGTCTTCTGAAGAAGGAGAAAAGGGGGAGAAAAATCGGATTGAGCAATAATTATGAAACAAGGATTTTACTTTCATTAATGGATGACTTCTCTTTAGAAAAGCTTTTTTGTGGGAAAAAGGAGGATATATTAAGGAGTTTGCCGAAAAGTATTGCCGAGCTGGAGAGGCG
>JANJFQ010000193.1 GCA_025435355.1 Candidatus Methanophagales archaeon
CCTGAAACGGGCATGGTAACGGCTGTTACGGTGGTTTCAAAAGACGTCACCGAGCTGAAGCGCACGGAGAAGAACCTGACAGAAACGAAGGATTATCTGGATAATATTATTGCAAGTTCTGCGGATGCGATTGTGGTCGTGGACATAAATGGTATTGTGCGAGGCTGGAATAAGAGTGCAGAGGGCATCATGGGTTATCGTACGGATGAGGTAATTGGGACGTCCAACAGGAAATTTTTCGCAGAGCCCGAAGAAGCGGACAGGATAATGGAACGTGTGCAGAGGGAAGGAGTGGTTAAAAACTATCGAAAAATCGTGTTGCGGAAAGATGGGAAGCCCGTTCATATCAGCATGTCCGCGGCATTGTTAAAGGACAAAAATGGCGTGCCGATTGGCACTGTCCGTGTGAGCAGAGATATAACAAAAGAAGTGGCGCTGGAGGAGCGGATAAAAGAAGAGCGCGACAACATGAATTTGATATTTGAAAGCATGGTTGATGGCGTGTATGTCATCTCAGAGGACTACAAAGTAGAGTTTATGAACAAGGTTTCGCGTGACGCGTTTGGAGACCAGATCGGTGATATTTGCTATAAAGTGTTTCATGGTAGGGAGGAACCATGTCCTCTATGTAAACATTCGGAGGTGCTGAAAGGAAAGATAGAGAGGTGGGAGTGGCACTCTCGCAGGACAGATAAAAGTTACGATCTCATTGAGACACCTCTGCGAGGGCTTGACGGCACCATATCAAAATTAACGATGTTTAGAGATGTGACAGAGCAAAAACGAGCAGAGGAGGCGTTGAGGGAAAGCAAAGAAAGATTAAGTAGCTTCATGGACACAGCAACCGACAGTTTCACGCTTTTCGATTCAGAATTAAATTTCGTTGAGATTGATAAAACAGCATTGAAGCGATTGTGTCTAAATAAAAGGGATGTAATAGGAAAGAATATTTTAGACTTATTGCCCGATGTTAAGGAAACAGATAGGTATGACCGGTATAAGGAAGTCATAAAGACAGGAGAACCGTTCTTTGTAGTTGACTTTGTTTCTCATCCCAAATTAGGTGACATGTACTTAGCTGTGAGGGTTTTCAAAGTAGGTAATGGCCTTGGAATTATTACCACAGACGTCACTGAGCAAAAGCGAGCGGTTGAGGAACGTGAGCGACTTATAAAGGAGCTTGAAGCAAAGAATGCAGAGATGGAGCGGTTCACCTACACGGTCTCTCACGATTTAAGGTCGCCGCTTGTTACCATTCATGGTTTTGCGGGCATGCTACGAAAAGATATAGGACAGAATAATAGAGAAAAAGCGGAAGCCGATTTGAAGTTCATAGAAGACGCCACTACAAAGATGGACCGCCTTTTGAGTGACACACTGCAACTCTCGCGTATCGGTCGTGTGGTGAATCCGCCGGAAGATGTGCCTTTTGGCGAACTTGTTCAGGTGGCACTGGAGCAAAACGCGGCTAAAATAAAATCGAGCGGGACTGAAGTATCTGTGGCTGAGACATTCCCTGCGGTTCACGTGGACCGGATGAAGATAATCGAGGTGCTTGTGAACCTGATTGAGAACAGTATAAATTACATGGGCGAAGAATCACATCCCAGAATGGACATCGGTTATCGTGTAGAGGGCGAAGAAACCGTGTTTTTTGTGAAGGATAATGGTTTAGGAATAGACAAGAGCCAGCACGAGAAAGTGTTTGGATTGTTTTACAAGATGGATGGAAATAGCAGGAGGACAGGTGCCGGGTTAGCAATCGTGAAACGAATAATCGAGGTGCATGAAGGTCGTATATGGATAGAATCAGAGAAGGATAAAGGGTGCACGGTATGCTTTACGTTGCCGGTTGTGTAAAGAAAGAATGGAAATAAATCATATCAGTCATTCACCATGCAATAGAAGAGAAGGATATAAAAACTTTATTGCTATATATTGTCAATTTATAGCAACTCTATTTGTTATTTTATTTACAACGTCCGAAAGTTTTATAAATAGATTACAAAAATGAAGTCTTGTCTATAAAAAAATAAACAGGGGGTGAAATAAAAAGATGAAGAAACTAATCGCACTCGTAATCGTCGCAATACTGCTGGCTGGACTAACAGGACTGGTAATGGCAAGATGCGTGGTGTCACCAGAAATTCCAATAATGGTCAGTCCTTATGTTACTTTCGAGATAAGATCTGATAAATACGATGTAACTAAAGTTGACACTGTATTCCTGGAGAAACTTAACGGCAAAAAAATAGACCCGATTATAGGCGAAATTCGTGATAGAGAGGATGGAGTTCTGACGTTCGATATCCCAAGACGTGCATTAGCAACTGAAATCGTTGCGTTAGGAATTGAGGTCCCATCTGACGTCCAGTTTAGATTTGGAGTACTGGTTAAAGACGGAGACAGTGTAATAAGAAAGTATGAGATCAACAAACTCCCCGTTGCGTAGTAAAATGAATAAATGAGCTGCACCGGCTAAGCTAAAGCCTGGTGCGTTTTCTCTTTTTTCGGTTGCGCAAGAGTGATAAATAAAATTCCAGTTTTTTGATATTGAGATTTCTTTGGTAAACCTTTCTTTTCTAAAGAAAGGTTTAATGTAGTACCTTTTCAATTTCATCAAACAAAATATTCATGGTAGATGGTTTTTCTAAGAAGGCAACGGCACCTATTTCCAGTGCTTCCTCCCTTACAGAAACGTCAGCGCTGACAAATAAAATTCTCACATTACCATCCAATTCGCGTATTTCCATCGTTGCTTCTATTCCGTTCTTGATTGGCATTCTATGATCCATGATGATTAAATCAGGCTTTTTGTTAAATTTTTTGTATTTCTCTATCGCTTCCTGCCCATTTGTTGCCACGTCCAAAATGGTGTATTCCTTCTTCCTTTCTATCATTATCCTGTATAGCACCAGTATATCCGGGTCATCAT
>JANJFQ010000066.1 GCA_025435355.1 Candidatus Methanophagales archaeon
AAAACCACGAGATTTCACAAATACAATTTTTATTGCAACCAACAGAAATATAATAAGTATGGAAAGACCTAAACCTTTTGTCTTCATAAATGCCGCAATGAGCGCGGATGGTAAAATATCAACGGTGAAAAGGAAACAGACGAGAATAAGCGGCAAGGAAGACTTTGACAGGGTTGATGCACTGAAGGCGGAATGCGATGCAATAATGGTTGGTATAGGCACTGTTTTAGCTGATAACCCTTCTTTAACTGTGAAATCAGAAAAGAGACGAGAAGAGAGGAAGAGCGCGGGAAAAGATGAAAATCCGTTGCGAATAGTGGTGGACAGCAGGGCGAGAACGCCAGTTGATGCTGAGATATTGAACAAAGGCGAAGGCAAACGACTAATTGCGGTTTCTAAACAGGCAATTGTAGAGGATGTTAAAAGATTGGGAGAAAAAGCGGAGATTCTAGTCTGTGGCAAGGAAGAAGTGAACTTAAAGAACCTTCTATATTTATTATGGCAGCGAGGTGTGAGCAGATTGATGGTGGAAGGAGGTGCAACGCTTAACTGGTCTTTAGTCTCGCAAAAGCTCGTTGACGAACTATATATATACGTAGGCAATATACTCATAGGTGGCGAAGACGCACCCACACTCGTGGATGGCAAAGGGTTTGTTGAGGAAGATGCGATGGTAAAGCTGGAGCTTTTGAGTGCGGAAAAGATGGACGAGGGTGTTTTGCTGAGGTGGCGAATTCGCAAATAAATGGGAAGGTGATAAAGATTATTTTCAATAGAAGACCCTACAGACTGAGGTGTAGCAACTGCGGGAAGAGTATTCTGGTAGAGAAACTTTCTTCAAATTAGGAATTCCTACGCTTTTTAACTTCCTCTGCTCGTTCTGTTTCTGAAAAGAAGGTCCTGAAAATTCAAAAATGGCGCTATTATCAAAGGGACTTTAGCAACTCTTCTGCCTTCTTCATATCCTCTTCTCTTCCTTGTGCCTCAAAAAACCTCTTTGCAATCTCTAATTCTTTTTTTGCTTCTTCTGATTTGCCAGTTTTTGAAAACAAGATGCCGAGATTTCCATGTGCTGCTGCATCATCGGGCTTAATCCTAATCGCTTCTCGGTATTCCTTCTCCGCATCCTCGTATCTCTTCAAATCGTATAACAAAATCCCAAGATTATTATGTGCTGCTGCATCATCGGGCTTAATCCGGATCGCTTCTCGGTATTCCTTCTCCGCATCCTCGTATCTCTTCAAATCATATAACAAAATCCCAAGATTATTATGTGCTACTGTATAATCGGGCTTAATCCTTATCGCCTCTCTGTATTCCTTTTCTGCTCCATCCAACCTCTCAGCATATTCATACATCAATGCCAGCATAAATTTATTTTCTGCAAGTTCTTTCGTTTCACCTATTTCTTCAAGAGGTCTAATACTCATTTCAAGACTTTTTATCGCTTTTTCTGCGTTTCCATCAAATGATACTAACAACTCATCTCGATCCTTTAAACCCGCCATCTCAATCTGGCTATAAATCACCGAAGGTTTAGCTATGAAACCACTTTCTCTCCATTTCTCTAATATGTAGGCTGCAATTAACAGAAGCACGCCGTAATAAGTTACCGTTGGGAATACTGTTTCCAATCTATCCATCGCCTCATCAATCTTCTTCTCTTCTATCTTTCCTTTTTTGATCAATGCGTGAATTACGCCTGGTACAGCCTCGATAAACAGCTCTTCCGGGTCTTCGATTTCACGATATACCGAAGTCTGTGAGCGTTTCTCGATTTCTTCTTGAATGTAAGAAATATTTGCATCCACTTGCGAAATGATATCTAAATCTTCAAGAATCTCTAATGCCTTTTTGGATGGAACAAGAGGACTACGCCGCTGTATCATACCATTTCTCGTTGCATCTTTCTCTGAAGCGGCTTTAATTACTGCCACATCGGACATCAGCGTGCTAATATTTTCCGCTAACTTGTCAAATCTATTGTCCACACTAGTTCTCCAATCATCAACACTTTTCTTCCATTGATCCAATCCGCCCTTCCAATTAGCAAGTTTCCATATACCACCAATTAAAGCGATGCCCAGAGCAATCGCACTTCCTATCCAAACACCCCAATCAACTCCAAAAGGCGGATTCATAAATGATTATTGAACCTGAATATATTAAAAGCATTTTTCAGCTTTTGTTTATAGATGAGTTAAGTGTGCGAAACATCTAACCGTTACAGATCCGTTCAAATATCTCTTTCACCGCAACAACCGCTTTAGAATCCTCAGGCAGTTCTATTATCGGCTTCCCTACTAAATCATATGCTCTTATGTTCTCGTCCTCCGGAACTGTTCCTATGAGCGCGAGCCCGCTATTCTTTACCATCGCAGGCAATGCGTTCTTCACCGCTTCATCCTCTGTAACCTTGTTCAACACAAGATATATTTGACGAAAGTTTATCTGCAACTTCTCCGCAAGGTTCTTTATGGCTAATGCGGTGTCTATGCCTCTTTTCGTGGGGTCACTTACCACAAGCATTATATCCACGTCCCTTGTCGTTCGGCGGCTGAGATGCTCCAACCCTGCTTCGCAATCTATCAAGATTGTGGAGAATCGAGCTGACAACTTATCAATAAAATGCCTTAGCATGTCGTTTATCAAGCAATAGCAGCCAGGGCCTTCAGAACGTCCCATGGCTAATACCGAGAACCGGGGTGTGTTTACCATTATCTCCTCTATCTTATATTCAATTAGCATATCAGTGGGCATGTTTCCCGAGAAAAAGACTTGTGAAGGCGATGCAATCTCTTCCCTTATGTCTCCTATTGTCTTTTCTACTTTCACGCCTAACGTGCTTGGAAGACATGTTGCAGGGTCGGCGTCTATCGCAAGCACTCTTCCTTCACCATTTTCTGTTATGAATTTTAGTATTAGCGAGGCGATTACAGTTTTTCCAGTGCCTCCTTTTCCCGCTACTGCAATAATATTAGCCTTTTGGTTCATTTTTTCAAAACGGTTTCAACCTGTTACGATAGTATTGTCGAAACAACTCCTCAGCCTTTTTTATTTGCACCGGATACCTCATTCTGAGCTCGAGCATCACTTCCTCTCTCTTTACTTTACATAGCGCAAGCCTCAAAATCTGTAAAACTTCCGCTCTAACCTTCCCGCTCTGCCACTTTGGAACTTCTATGGTCATGCAAAAATCGTTCTCGCGGAATTTACGTCTCAGGATAGGTGCGATAGACCCTATGAGAATCCCTTCTCGCAGATCAACAAAAGGAGGAACTCCTATTCTCTTTTCTCGTTCTGGGTCAGTAAGCTTGGTATATGACTGCTTTCCATAAGCGTGCAGCTCGAAATAAAAAGAAGGTTTGTAATTCTCGATGAGTCGAATCAATTTTATGCCTTCTTTGCTCCCGTAGTATTCTTCTGATAAAACGTCTATGTATTTGCTGTTTTCGGCCAGACTGGGGACGATTATCGCTTGTCCGGTATATATCTCTTCATTTGCCAACCTCTCAAGAATAGGTGCTGTGTATAAACCTTCTTTTCCGTGCAGACCTCCGACAAAAAGTTTTGGCGGTCCTTCCTCCGAAGCAGTAAGTCGGTACAACTTCACGCCATAATCTTCCGATTCTTCAAAAAACATTTTTTCTTTCTAAGAAGAGGTTTATTTATAGTAACTCCAGATGCTTCGTAACCTTATCTATTTCTTCAGCACCTGCGGGTCCTATCCCTATGGCAGTTACCGTTCCCGGTGGGATTTCAGTCAGACCTGCGTCTTCCACGATTGCAAAAGACAGTCCAAGCTTTTTCGCTTCCTTTTCTAATTTGTATATTTCCGCAAGGCTGTTTACCTTCAGCACAACTTTCTTCTGCCCCTGTTCCTTCCATTTCTTTCTATCTCGCACTGCAGTAAGTTCATAGCTTAGTATCGAGGCATGAGCGGTTTGTGCTGCCGCTTTACCCTTTGAAAGCTTTAAATCTTCTCTGATGACTATGCATTGTTTATATTCCTTTTGCGGTTTGCTGAATATCTTTCGCATTTTGCTCCTCTTTTAATCTTTTTAGTCCTTCGTTGACGCTTTCAAAAACATAACCAGTTCAATCCTCTCCTAATATTTTTTTAGCTATTCAGAAATATAATATAACCTTTAAAAGCAAATAAAGTAATCTTAATAGAGGAGAATCAAAGAGCGTATGAGAATGGAAAAGAAATACAAACCGGAGATAATAGAGAGGAAGTGGCAGGAGAACTGCGACGATTCGATATACTATTTCGAGGCGTCTTCGGAGAAGGTGCCTTATATCATAGATACGCCACCACCTTACCCTACCGGAGATTTCCACATAGGTAATGCCTTGAACTGGTGCTACATTGATTTTATCGCACGCTACAAGAGAATGCGAGGTTACGACGTGATGTTTCCGCAAGGGTGGGACTGTCATGGACTGCCGACAGAGGTAAAAGTAGAAGAGAAACAAGGCATATCCCGGCATCAGATAAGCATGCAGGAGTTCAGAGAGCTTTGCAGGCAACTTACGGGAGGGAATATAGAGCAAATGAAGGGGATGATGAGGCGGCTTGGCATGTCCATAGACTGGAGCAAAGAGTATGTTACGATGGACGACCGCTATAAAAGATATACTCAACTTTCATTCTTAAAAATGTATCATGATGCGTTAATATATCAAGTAGAGCATCCTGTAAACTGGTGTCCCAGATGTGAGACTGCGATAGCCTTTGCAGAGGTTGAATATGAGGATAGAGATGCCTATTTGAATTATTTGTTGTTCAAGAGGGCTGGTGCGGAAAAAGAAGCAGAGCATGTCGAGATAGAAATTGCGACAACAAGACCTGAACTGCTTGCAAGTTGTGTTGCAGTGGCGGTGCATCCTGATGACGACCGCTATAAAACCATCGTAGGAAAAGAGCTGGAAGTGCCGCTATTTGAGCATAAAGTGAGGGTGTATGAAGATGAAAGCGTGGACCCCGAGTTTGGAACCGGAGTTGTGATGATTTGCACTTTTGGAGACAGGCAAGACGTGAGATGGTGGAAATTGCATAATTTACCGCTAAGAGCTTCCATAGACGAAAGAGGGCGGATGACAGAAGTCGCAAGAGAATATGAAGGACTAAACATAGGGGAGTGTAAAGAGAAGATAATAGAGGATTTGAATGCTAAGGAATTACTTAAAAAGCGAACGAGAATAAAACAAAATGTAGGCGTTTGCTGGAGGTGTAAAACGCCAATCGAGATTATTTCTACAAAACAATGGTTTGTGCGAGTGAAGAAGGAGGAGATAATAAACGCAGCGAGGGAGATAAAATGGTATCCTGAGCATTTTCGCATTCGCTTGGAAAATTGGGTCGAATCCATGGACTGGGACTGGTGTATATCCAGGCAGCGGATTTTTGGCGTGCCTATCCCGGTTTGGTACTGCAAACAATGCGGTACAGTGAAGATTGCCGGGGAAAAAGAGATACCGGTGGACCCTGGGATGACGAACGTGGAGGAGCCATGTGTTAAATGTGGCGGTACCGAATTCGAAGGCGAGAAAGACGTATTAGATACCTGGATGGATTCCTCGCTAACTGCTCTCTGGGCTGCTGGGTGGAACGTTAACGCAGCATCATCAGAAATTGAATTCGAACCCGTAGAATTGAGACCACAGGGACATGACATCATAAGAACGTGGGCTTTCTACTCCATCCTTCGTTCCATCGCTCTTACCAAAAAAATACCCTGGCGCACCATTTTGATAAACGGGATGGTATTGGGTGAGGATGGGTATAAGATGAGCAAATCAAGAAGTAATACAGTTTCACCGGATTATGTAATTCAAAAGCACGGTGCGGATGTGTTCAGGCAGTGGGCGGCAATTGGCGGTGCAGTGGGTTCTGACGTGCAATTCCAATGGAAAGATATAGTAGCCGCGAGTAAATTCATGCAAAAACTGTGGAGCATCCTTAGATTCGCTATGATTCACTTATCAGATTATGAATACGAAAACGAAGAAGAGAAGGAGAATTTAAGAGTTGTTGATAAATGGCTGCTCTCAAAACTGAACAAGCTCATTCTGTCGGTGACTGATTCGATGGAGAACTTCAAGTTCGACGAGGCGATGAAAAGTATCAGGACTTTTGCGTGGAACGTGCTTGCAGATGATTACATAGAACTGGTAAAGTCGAGGTTATATGGAAGAACAGAATCAGGAGAGGGATCGGCTAAATACGCATTACACGAAGCGATAAAGACGCTTTCTATTCTTCTCGCACCTTTCATTCCTTTTTATGCCGAAGAGATGCATTCACAGATTGCAAAAGGTGAAAGTGAAAGGGGAAAGAGTGTGCACAAGGAAAACTGGCCGGAGGTAAGGCAGGACATGATTGACTCAGAAGCGGAGAGGGAGGGGGACTTGATCGCTGCTGTCGTTCGCACTGTCAGAAGATACAAATCTGAGCGAGGCTTTCCGTTAAATGCACCTCTGGGTAAAATAGAGATATACGTGGAGAGTTTGGATACCGAGGATATAGAGAATGCGATGGCAACGCAGGTGGAACTGTGCAAAAGCATGGGTGAACTTAACAGCGAGGAGGACGTTCTTGACGTTAATGATACGAAAGTGGTGATAATTAAAGAAGTAAAATAAATAATAATATTCATTATGGCAAAGGGAAAAACAGCGAAGAAAGCGAAGAAAAGGGGAGGTGGAGAAGAGCGTGGGCTTATGTCCTCTGCCGGGTTGATGCGGTATTACGACGTAGAGGAGTCTGCGGTTAAGCTATCGCCGAAGACGGTACTGCTCATTGGCGTGTTCGTTGCTGTCGTGATATTAGGGTTGGAGATATATTACGGTGTTTGGCCAACTTGATAGGAGCATGAATAATATTTATCAGTATGGCACAGTAAAAATCCCTGGTTCCAAATAAATACGTATAAACAATGCACCGGCACGGCGCGAGCATGGTGGACATAAGCGAAAAAGAAAATGTCGAGAGAGTAGCAGTAGCCTCGGGTAGTATAAAATTAAAGAACAGCACTGTGGAGAAGATAAAAAGTAGGGCTATAAAAAAAGGGGACGTGCTTGGGTGTGCGGAAACAGCAGCGATACTGGCAGTAAAAAAAACGCCTGATATGATTCCATTATGCCATCCAATAAGTATTGAAGCAGTGAAGGTTGATTTCTCAATAGGTGAGGGCGATATAAAAGTGGCGGTATCTGTGAAGTCAATAGGAAAAACAGGGGTGGAGATGGATGCATTGCATGGTGTGAGTGTGGCATTGCTGACGATATGGGACATGGTGAAATCGGTGGAGAAGGACGAAACGGGAAATTACCCGCATACGTGGATAGAGGGGATAAGAGTAGAGAGAAAAGAGAAGCGTGGGTTGCTGAGTTAGTCTTCAAGAATTAAAAGAGTGGTAAAGGAATGAATTCAGAAGAAGAAAAGCCGAAGAGAATACCCTGGGATGAATACTGGATGAACATTGTAAATGACGTAGCGGAACGCTCAGCGTGTCTGAGAAGGCAGATAGGCGCATTAGTGGTTAAAAATAACGTGATAATATCAACGGGCTATAACGGTGCACCGAGAGGATTCCCGCACTGTCTCGACGTCGGATGCCGGCGAGATAAATTGAATATAGCATCGGGTGAAAGGCACGAGGAGTGCGTTGGAGTCCACGCAGAGCAAAATGCGCTCTTACAAGCGGGTAGAGATGCAGAAGGCGCCACGCTGTACGTAAACGCATTCCCCTGCAAGATATGTGCAAAGCTCATAATAAATGCAGGGATGAAAAGAGTGGTGATGACAGGGGAATACAGCGATAAGGAAGGATTAGAATATTTAAGACAGGGTGGTATAGGGCTCGTTCATCTTTGAGCTATGTTTTTGATAAAAATGAGCAAAGAGTGGAAATACATATTGTATGAGAGGGATGAAAATGTAGCGACGATAACGCTTAACCGGCCAAAAGCGTTGAACGCGTTGAACACGGCTTTATTAGCAGAGTTACGAGCTGCGCTGGAAGAAGCAGAAGCCGATGTCGAGGTGCGTGCAATTGTAATAACGGGAGCGGGCGAGAAAGCTTTCTGTGCTGGTGCGGACATAGTAGAGTTACTTGAGAAAAGTTCCATAGAAGCAAGCGAGTGGTCGCGGTGGGTTCAAGCGATAACAACGGACATGGAAAAGATGAGGAAGCCAATAATAGCAAAGATAAACGGGTTCTGTTTGGGTGGTGGGTTAGAGTTCGCGATGGCATGTGATTTCCGGATTGCATCCGAAAAAGCGATATTTGGACAGCCGGAGATAAACCTGGCAATTATTCCGGGCAGCGGTGGCACACAAAGACTAACGAGGTTGATAGGGAAGACGAAAGCGATGGAGATGCTGATGTGCGGCGAGCACATAAATGCGGAAGAAGCTTTTCGGTTAACACTCGTGAATAAAGTTGTCCCTCCAGATAAACTCGACGGCGAGGTTAACGAACTTATCAAAAAACTACTTTCAAAAAGTCCCGTTACGCTCGGAATAATAAAGGATGCAGTGAACAGGGGTATTGAAATGAATTTGGAGCATGCATTGTATTATGAAGCGGAATGCTTCGGGTCTGCACTTGCGACTGAGGATGCACGCGAAGGGTTAAAAGCTTTTTTGGAGAAACGTAAGTATGAGTTTAAAGGTAAGTAAAGCGGCGAGAAACTGAATTGAGATTTAGTTCTATGTTAAGGGATGAAGACTCGATAGATGTTCCTGAAGATTTTTCTATTAGTGAGTGGGGGTATTCTTCCATCGTGGGTAGTGTATTCTCAATACCTGTGTAATATTGGTTAATCATTTTATTTCCCCTCCTGTAACAAACAAGTCTTCTCGACTTTTTCTTTTGAATTTTCATACATTTTATTTCCATTTTTATCTCCTTTGCATTTTAGATATATTCTGGTCATATCTTTAATCTTTCACAATTTTTTAATAGTGACACCTTTATAATTACCTTTTTATTTTTCTCTTATTATGAACCTCATCTCGATATATGACCTCTCGCATGCGGAAATAGAAGCGATATTAGAAAAAGGGGAAGAGCTAAAAAAGGAGCGAAAGAAAGGCGTAAAAGTGAGAAAAGCTCTGGAAGGGAAGACATTAGCATTGATATTCGAGAAACCTTCCACTCGCACTCGTGTTTCCTTTGAGGTTGCGATGCGTGAGTTAGGCGGGAACGTAATAAGTCTAAATTGGAACGAGCTGCAGTTGGGAAGAGGGGAAAGAATAAGAGAAACGGCGACAGTGCTTTCCGCATACGTTGACGCGGTTATGATAAGAGCATACCGGCATAGCACGGTGGAGGAGTTCGCGAAATATGCTTCGATTACCGTGATAAACGGGTTAAGCGACCTGGAGCATCCCTGTCAGACGCTGGCAGACCTGATGACGATAAAGGCGTATAAGAAAAAATTAGCGGGTGTTAAAGTAGCGTGGGTTGGGGACGGGAATAACGTATGCAACTCGTTAATCGGTGGCGCGGCGATTACAGGCATGAATATGTTTGTGGCGTGTCCAAAGGGATACGAGCCTGCCGGGGAGATATTAGAAAAAGCGAAGGAAATGGGTTGTGAAGTGGTAATAATAGAAAATGCAGAAGAAGCCGCGGCTGATGCCGACGTCTTGTACACCGATGTATGGGTATCAATGGGAGAAGAGGAAGAGGGTGAGAAAAGAAAGAAGGTTTTGAGAAATTATCAGATGAACGAGGATTTGGTGAGCGTGGCGAAGAAAGATGTGATAGTGATGCATTGCATGCCGGTGCATATAGGTGAAGAAATAACGGAGGGTGTAATGAACTCCGATAACTCAGTGATATTTGAGCAAGCGGAGAACCGGCTTCATACACAAAAAGCGTTATTGTCGAAATTGTTAAAATATTGATGCAGTAAACATTGACAATTGCTCATTATCCTGTGGTCTTTTCGAACTTTTTAGAAAATCTTTTTAAAGACCATTCTTTAAGGAATATCGGAAGAACCATGCCGGAGGGAGATAAATGGCAGCGACAGAAGAAGAGGAGAAGTTCCCTTTCGATATAAACCCTATGTATGAGGGTGAAAGGGTAAGAAAAGCAGGGCTGTACGTGGAGTTGGGAGGACAGGATAAGCAGGGATTCGAGCTTGTTCTCTTTGAGCCTGATCCAGAGCAGATAAAAGATGGAGAAGTTAGTCTAATAGGACCGGACCTGGAGGAGATGGAGGAGGGCGGTAACTATGCGTATGCGATGATATACAGGGTATACGGGGAGCTGATAGAAAAAGACCTTGAAGCGGTAATAGAGAGAAGGAATCACGAGTATCAGGGTTATATACAGGGACATATGCATCTCAACCAGAGGGCTGAGATCTGGGTAAGGATAAG
>JANJFQ010000067.1 GCA_025435355.1 Candidatus Methanophagales archaeon
AATATCCCCTTTTCTTATTATCTCGCGCACTTGCATGATGTCAACGCCGAAATCTTCGCCGCCGAGCTTGAAAACCACTAATTGCTGTTGGTTTACTCCGCTTCCTTCTACTTTTGCTTTTTCATTTCCCATTCCTATTCCTATTTCTTCACCCATTTTTTATTTACTTCCTTTTTTGGTTTTGGTTTACATCCGATAACAATATTGAAGAGTCACTTAAAAAAGCTTCCGCGGTGATAAGATTTTTTATCCACTAATTGTAATTTTACTGAGATATATTTGAAATAAAAAGTTGAATTCGATAAAGATTTCAGTTTTACTGATTGTGTGAACAATTTCGGGGTATGGTAAAGAAAAAAGTACTGCCTTCGCCAGTTTTGCTCTCAACCCAGATAGCACCTCCGAGTTCTTCCACGATTTTCTTGCAGATTGCCAATCCTGCACCGGTGCCTTCATAGTCAGACTGTGAGTGCAACGTTTCAAAGAGATTGAAGATCTTAGCTTGATATTTCTCTTCGAGCCCAATACCATTATCTTTCACCTTGAACTGGTAATTTTTTCCATCCTCTTCACAACTGACCTCCACTCCTGGCTTTTCAGACTTATTGAACTTCAATCCGTTGTCAATAAGATTCGTGAACAGTTCCTTCATCCAGACACGCTGCGTGGAGACATGGGGCAGTTTCCCTACGACTACTTCTCCACCTCGCTCATCGATTCGCGCACTCAGATCACTTTTTATCTCCTCCAACAGCACATTCAGGTCCACCGTCTCCATCTCGATGAATTTTCGTCCCACGCGACTCAATTTAAGAAGGTCTTCAATTTGCACACTCATTCGTTTCGCTGCTTCTTTCACCTTATCTAAATATTCACGCCCCGTTTCGTCGAGCGTATCGGCATAATCTTCCATGAGGAACATGGTAAATGATTGAATAGTTAGTAGAGGTGCCTTCAGGTCATGAGATACCCTGGATGTGAAATCTTCCAGGTCTCGGTTCGCTCGTTCCAACTCCTTCGTGTATTTCTTTAATTCTTTCTCCGCACGCTTACGCTCGGTGATGTCCCTACAAACTGATACTATTCCTATTGGTTTTGCTTTCTCATCTTTTAATAAAGTAACGGACATGTATGCGGGAAAAGGTATTCCGTCTTTTTTGAGATGCCGTGTTTCACCCATCCATGAACCCTGTGTCTTTACCTGATTTATTCCCCTCTTGTATTCATCCATCCGTTCCTCATCATGTAGATTCTCAACATTCATTTCAATCATTTCTTCCGGTGAATAACCATGCATCCGGGCAAAAGCATTGTTCACATATCTCAGTTTTGGTTCTAAGTCATATATCGCTATACCGTCAATCGCCTGCTCAACAGCAGAACTTAATATTCTTAGTTCCTCCTCCACCTTCTTGCGATCGGTGATGCCACGTAAACCCTTTCTTCTCAACCACAACGATGCTATTGTGTATTTTTTCTTCTTGTCCTTCATCCGCCCTCATTTTACTAATACTAACTCTCGTATAACACGTGCCAATTCCTTGCACTGATTTGCCGGACCCCCCTCCTTCCTAATGTACCTGTCTGCACCTTTCTTCAAAGCTTCCTCGACAACTCTCGTTCCTCCACCGGTGAAAATAATGAAAGGTACATATGGATGTTTTACGCTTTTCCTCACTGCTTCCAAAAATTCGATGCCATCCATCCCCGGCATCTTGTAATCCGAGATAACGGCATCAAAATGCTCACTTTCAAGTTTTTCCAACGCCTCTTCTGCGGAAAGCACCCCGGAGATTTCAATATCGTCATTCCCTCCCCTTTTCAGGAATACTCTCGTTACCTCTAAATCTACTGGCTCGTCATCCACATGCAAAACTCGTATCTGCTTTGGCATCGAGTTTGGATACTCGGGCTGAAAATCTTTTATCACTTTATCCACTTTAAATAAATGTATTTGTGAAAGGTATATATAAAGCTTTCCCCTAGGCTGCTGTGTTGCATAACATTAGATAGGGTGCATGTCATATCGAATTTTTAAATTTATTGCATTTGACATTGAAACGTGCCGAGCAATTTAAAAGCGAAATCGCAATTGCAGAAGATGGCGAAGCAGCATTGGCTGAACTGGAAAAACAGGAATTCGACATTGTATTAGCTGATTACAAGATGCCAAGAATGAACGGGATAGAACTTCTTACCTTAGTGAGGGATAAATACCCTGAAACACTTCGAATCCTTATTACAGGTTTCTCAGATATTAATATAGCAAAGGAAGCAATCAACAAAGCCGCTGTACACAATTACATAGAGAAGGATTTGGGTAATGAGAAGATTAGGCGGACTCTCTATGAGGCATTAAAAAGAAATATGAGTTTTAGAGAAATGCAAGAACTTTCCCCGATAGAACAGCTCTTTGAATCTAAAGATGGTAGGAATTTGATGTATGCTCTTTTGACCTTTGAGGATGCCGAAAATAGCGTACATACAATCGTTGAAAAGGTTGAAGATGGGCTTCCTGAAATAGATGTCATCAAAGATAAACTGCGATTGCTCGCGAAACATAATCTCATCAAACAGGTTAAAGCGCCACCCTTATTGTTCAAATGTCCGGTTTGCTCATCTTATGATTATCGGCTAACCCTCACCTGCCCGTTCTGTTCTTCCCAGGATTTAGTTAAAGGGGATATTATCGAACATTACAAGTGCTCTACGGTAGATTTTTACAATAAATTTTTAAAAGGTGAGAACTTGGTTTGCCCTCAGTGCGGCGAGGGTCTCAGACAAATAGGGGTTGACTATCGGAAGGTCGGCAACTGGCTTCTTTGCGAAAACTGCGCGGAGTTCTTCGGTGAAGCGACCGTGAATCTTGTTTGTAACGACTGTAAGACTATTTACAATCAGAACCAAGCGATTTGGGAAAAAGGTTATAAGATAATTCCAAACAAACAACGATTAAGCAATCTCGTCACCCGGTTAATCATCTTATCCGAGATAAGTGTCACACTAAAAAAGAGGGGGATGCACGTAGCACGCAATGTGAACGTAGCGTGTGAAGGCGACAAAAAGAGATTCAATCTTGTTTTAGTAAGGAACGAGCATGAAGAGACTGACGAACCTGTCTTCGTTGCAGATATTGATATAAACTTGATTACCGGTCTGAAATTATGCATCATCCCTTTGATGATAGACTTCTTCAGGAGTATCGTCAAAATTGTACTTGTCATAATTCTTAAATTGAAGGAACTCAAAAAAACAAAAAGCGAAAATAAACCACTTCCCTCCATATCTGTTATTGTTCCTGCCCATAATGAGGAAAATAAAATTGAAAAATCGATTAAGACGCTTATAGAAGCCGGATATCCTGAAGTTAGGAAAGAGATTATTGTAATCGATGATAGGTCCACAGATAATTCTTATTATCGGCACCCGTGATATTTGGCATCCACGGCTCAATGGGTTATCTTTGGTTCTATGTAAAGGTCATTTTAATGGTCTCCGGGCTCTACGTTATAATTGAAACTGTATCCATGATAACCGCTTTATCAGTTGTAACAGTAAAACGAGACTTGTTATACTTTGCATTAACCCCATTTATGATAATGTATCGAACTCTCCATGGAGTAGTAAGATTCAAGGGATATCTGGACTTTCTTCTAAAACGAGAGGCACGATGGTGATTTTAGCCTCTCCACTATCTCTTTAATAACCTCTTTTAAATTCTCCTTATTATCGTAATCTTCCAATGGATTCTCTTTTCCCCCGCCTTTCTTCTTCTCTTCAACCACCGAAATAAGATTCTTCATCGCTCTTTCTATGTCATCTACAATGCTCACCGCCGCATCCTTGGACGTTCTCGATAAAGGATTCAAATCAATTGTTATCACCCTCTTCCCCATTTTTACAAGTGCTTCACATCTATCCCCGTCTTCTAAAGGGGCAAGAACCACGTCCGCACTGTAAATCCCTTCGTGGTCAACCTTTGCACGTGCATGCTCTATTCCCGGTATTCTCGCATCCGCTTTATCACCAAGCACTTTAGCAGCTCCTTGCTTCTCTAACAGCGCTTTTATTTGCCTCAGCCTCTCTTCCGTCCTGTAAAAGATATTCACCTCTAAGGGTGCGTTTATCAATTCGCTCAACTCAATTACCTCTTTTGCCGCTAACGCTGCAACGTTTCCATTCACAGAAATCACCGGCTTCTTCGCAGTGAGTAACAAAGCAGCAGCAGCTTCCGTCGCTCTTCTCGCAGACTTTAAAGTCCTTTCACCAATCAAATAATCAAAAGCTTCGCCTCTCCCATGCGCTATCAACCCTTGTTTGCTTGTTATCCCGGCTTCTATGCCCGCTACGAGCTTTTCCCTTTTTATTAACGACTCGTATCGGGGATGTGTCTTTTGAATTCTAAACATATTTTATTTTTTTAGCACAGTTCTTTTTCTAAAAGGAAGTGTTTTTTAAGAAGAAAAAGATTATGAGGAGCATATTCGTTTTAGAGGAGCGGACCATTGGTAAAATAGCCGCTGGTGAAGTCGTTGACAGACCTGCATCGGTGGTTAAGGAGTTGATAGAGAATTCCATAGACGCAGGAAGCAGACATGTGGTTGTAGCGGTAGGTGATGGCGGAAGGGATTATATCAGGATAACAGATGATGGATGTGGTATAAACGAGGAAGATGTAAAAGTTGCGTTTGAGAAGCATGCAACGAGTAAAATAAAGAGCATAGAAGATTTTGCATCTTTACAAACGCTGGGATTCCGTGGTGAGGCATTGCCAAGCATAGCAGCAGTGTCGAGGATAGAGCTAAGCACAAGGCACGGGAGCGAAGATTTCGGCACTTATCTAAGAGTAGAGGGAGGTGCGATAAAAGAAAGAAGGAGGATAACCAGAGCGGTTGGCACCACCATAGAAGTCAAAAGCTTGTTTTACAACCTCCCTGCAAGAATCGGCACCATAAAATCGCAATCCACCGAACTGAGGCATATACTGGATGTATTCATAAATTATGCCGTGATCTATCCAGAGATAAAATTTGAACTCTTTCATGACGAAAAGGAAAAGCCCACAATAAGTACGTTAGGCAATGGAAAAATGTTAGATGCTATCGTTAATGCATACGGGAGTAGCATTGCTAAAGAGCTCATCGAACTGAAAGAGCAGGATTCGCCTGCTGCTGCTTCTTCTCCTCTTATTGACATCCGGGTAAGCGGCTATATCGCCAGGCCTGCGGCATCGTATGGCACAAAAAAGCACCTACTCACGTATGTAAACAGGCGGTTTGTAAGGTGTGATGTCATGGACAAGGCGATAAAGAGAGGTTATATGTCTTTGTTACCAAAGCACGCATATCCTTTCGCCGTTGTTTCTCTCTCTATCGAGCCAAACGAAATAAATGTGAATATCCATCCGAAGAAGCATGAAATAAGTTTTTACCACCGGGATGAAGTTTTTCACGCCATAGTCGAGTCCATTTCCACGACGTTACGACATGCGGATTTGATTCCTGAGGTCGTTGAGAAAGAAAAAGGTCCGGAAGCCCGGGCTGCTGTTGATTTCTTTGGAGTCTCAGGAGAGGAGAAAAAAGCACCAATAAAGGCAGTACAAACTTTCTTTCAAACAGATATAGATTTAGCGGTGACCGACGAAAAGGGAGAAGGTGGTAGTTTAGACATATGGTCAGCCCCTTTATATCAGGTCATCGATAGCTATATCATAGCACAGAGTGAAGCGGACGATGTAATCATGATAGACCAGCATGCCGCGGCTGAACGAATAAACTTCGAGAGGTTAATCGAGAAATACGGGCGGAGAATAGATAAACAAGCGCTTTTAAGACCCTACGTGCCTGAACTCAGCCCGCATCAACTCTATTTACTCCGTGAAAATGAGCAAGCATTTAGAGATATGGGATTTGATATAGAGCGATTTGACGGGGACGGTTATATTATACGTGCAATACCCGTAGTTTTTCACGGTATGGTGGAAGAAGAGGAGATAATAGAGGTAATAGAGCGTTTGGTGGAGGAAAGCGGAAAAAAAGAGGAGCGGATAGAGGTTTTGTTCAGCACCGCCGCTTGCAAAGCGAGTATAAAGGCGGGAGAGAAGTTATCTTATGAAGATATGCGTGCGATAGTGGAGGGATTGAGGAACGCGAAGATACCTTATACATGCCCGCATGGAAGACCAACAATGATACGGTTGAGCAAGAAAGAAATAGAGAAGAGGTTTAAGAGGCGGTAATTATTCACATTGTAAAAGTTACCCCGACCACATTCTCTCAAACATCTTCACAGCGTCTTCATGCTCGATTTTACGTGGGTTGCGTGTCATGTATCCTTTCTCCTTCATCATACTTTCAGCCAACGCCTGTAAATCCTCCTTTGGCACGTTCACATCAGCAAGTCGTGTTGGCAATTCTAACTTCTCAAGCAAGCCCCTAACACGTGCAACCGCCCTTAACGCCGCTTCTTCCTCTGTCAGCCTCGATATATCCTCGCCCATTTCTCGTGCTACCTTCACCAACTTTTCTTTAACCGCAGGTTCCTGTGCGTTATACTCCATTATATGAGGCAGGGCAAGCGCAGCAGAGACACTATGTGGGATTTTATACCTCGCTCCGAATGTATGCGCTGCCGCATGACCTGCTATAACGCCTGCATTTCCAAATGCCATTCCTGCCAGCATCGCGGCTAACGACATTTTCAAACGAGCATCTCGGTTATCTCCGTGAGAGAATGCTACCTCTAAATTATCTACAATCTTCCTTATCGCTTCTAATGCAAAAGAATCGGTCAGCGGGTTTGAGCCCGTGGATAAAAATGCTTCGATTGCATGACTCAATGCATCCATGCCCGTTGAAGCAGTTACCTTTGGCGGCATCGTAGCAGTGAACGAAGGTGAAATCAAAACAACGTCTGCGAGATTATAAGGGCTTGCTATCGCCTTTTTCTTGCCTTCCACAATGATGAGTGTAAATGGAGTAGCTTCTGCACCTGTCCCGGCAGTTGTCGGGACCAATATTTTCGGCACGCTTGGGTTCGCAATCTTGTTCGCACCCAGAAAATCGCTTACACCCTGCTCCGGATTCGAGGCTGCTGCTGATGCAACCTTTGCCATATCCATCACACTTCCTCCTCCAACACCTACAATCAGGTCGTACTTCGCTGCTCTTGCAGCCTCGGCAACCGTTTCCGCAGCCGCTAAAGTCGGCTCGGACTCCACTTTATCAAAAATGTCCACTTCCACTGCTTCCCGCAGAAACTTTTCTACTTTTTCGAGCAACCCCGCTTTTTCTATCGTCTCATCAGTAACGATAAGCGCTTTTTTCGCTCCCAACCCTTTCGCCTCAGCACCTATTTTCTCCTCTATTCCATCACCAAAAACAACACGTTTTGGCAACTGAACTGCATACATTTCCATTTCTATCACCCATATAATTAATAATCTATAATGGATATATAAAAGTATATCTGTAATATGAAAGGATGAATAACAAAACAATAGCATTGGTGAAAATGGCAATAGTGCTGTGCTCGTTGTTCTCAACGGTTTTATATATAATTATAAGGACTATATAATAGGGTAGTTCAATATCCCAACATCATACATAGCATACGATGCGGGAAATGGATAATAGCGGAATTAATGAACCGCCAAAAATATTACTCGTGGAAGATGATCCGTCACTGGTAAAGACTCTTTCGGATGCATTAAAAGCCAAAGGTTATAGACCCATAGCCGTTCTGACCGGTGAAGAAGGCATAGAAGCAACAAAAGAGCACGATTTGTCTCTGGCGCTGATAGACCTCAAACTGCCGGATATATCGGGCATTGAAGTCTTGAGAGGCATTAAAAGAAATTCTCCTCGCACCGAGGCCATTATCATGACTGCTTATGCTTCCCTTGAATCAGCCATTGAAGCAGTAAACCTGGGAGCTTTTAGCTACCTGCAAAAACCCTATGAGATGGAACGCTTGCTTCTGGACATTCTTAGGGCTCTTGAGCGGAAGCGTATGGGTGAGGCATTGCGGGCGAGCGAGGAATTTAGCTCCAGCCTGCTGAACAATTCTCCCAATCCCATAATAGGTATCAATCCAGATACTTCAGTAAGATATGTGAATCCTGCGTTTGAAAAGCTAACCGGTTTTTCTTCTGCGGTACTCATTGGCAAGAAAGTCCCATACCCCTGGTGGACTGAAGAGACGCTAAAAAAAGTGCAGAATTTAAAGAAGCTCTGCATAATGGAACGAGGGAAGTTGAGGAGCTTTTTCAAAGGAAGAATGGGGAGCGATTCTGGGTTGAGATATCTTCTACACCAGTGGAAAGCAGTGGGGAGTTCGTGTATTACCTGTCAAACTGGGTTGACATCACCGAGCGTAAGCGTGCGGAGGAGGCGCTGCGAAAAGCTCACGACGAGTTAGAAATACGGGTTAAGGAACGAACTGCCGAGCTGACAAAAGCCAACGAATTATTGCGTCTTGAAATCGCAGAGCGTAAGCGTGCGGAGGAGAAAATTCAAGCAGCCTTACGAGAAAAAGAAGAATTACTGAGAGAGATTCATCACCGTGTAAAAAACAATCTCCAGATTGTTTCCAGCTTGCTTGATAGGCAAGCCATGCGGATTAAGGATAAAATGGTTATTGATTCGCTTTGTGACAGCCGCAGCAGGATTCAAACGATATCGCTTATACATACCCAACTTTACCAAAGCGAAAATCTTGAACAGGTCGAGATGGGCACTACCATTCGTAAATTGGCAGACTTTTTATTACAAATCTATGCAAAAGATAAAGGGGATATCACGACCGTGATTACCGCCGCGGATATTATCCTATCCATTACTCAGGCAATACCGTGTGCGCTTATCATTAATGAATTGTTATCCAATGCTTTAAAACACGCATTCAAGAGCATGGCAAAAGGCAGTATAGAAATTGCTATGCGTGAATTAGCCGGTGATAAAATCGAATTAATCGTAAAAGACAATGGAGTTGGGATTCCCGAAGAACTTGACATTCATAAAATCAAAACGCTGGGGTTAAGATTGGTAAGAACTCTGGCTGAGAACCAGTTAAAAGGAGAAATGAAGCTAAACAGGGACGAAGGAACGAAAATTTATGTTGAATTTAATAGACGAATTACAGGAAGAGTGAATAAAGGAGGCAAAAAGATAAATGAATAAAATCCTGGTGGTTGAAGATGAGAGTATAATAGCGATGAATTTGGAAGAGGACCTGACAGCGATGGACTATGAAGTGGTTGGAATAGCAGCTTCAGGTGATGAGGCAATAGAAAAAGCAAGAGAACTTTGTCCCGATTTGATTCTGATGGCCATTGCCATGCCCGGAGAAAAAGACGGTATTGATGCTTCCAACGAGATAAAATCAGAAATGGATGTCCCCATTATCTTCCTGACCGCTTTTGCGGATAAAGAACTAATAAAAAGGGCGAAAATGATTGAGCCGGATGGGTATATAGTTAAACCTTACGAAGACAGGGAAGTGAGAGCTGCTATTGAGGTTGCGCTGCATAAAAAATATACAGAGAAGTTTTATAAGCGGCTGCAACGCGTGAAAAAGAGAAACACAATAGCAAAACTTCGAGAACAAGAGACGAAAATAAAGGAGTTGGAGACGAGGAATACTGATAGAGCTGCAATTCTTAAAGAATATATAGGTTTGATCATATTAGAAATACTTGTAGATACGAACGAAAAAAGGCCAATAAGAGAAAAGGATTTGATGAAAGCGATACAGCGTAAATCCTGCATTCCTATTGATTCAGAGACGTTACATGTTTCATTAAATGATTTAGAAAGGAAAGGGATACTAAAGGAAATAAAGGGATTTCTTTCAGAGGCTGGGCTGTTTTTTTACCTTAGGAATGTGAAAGAGATAGACGAAAAGGGCATATATGGTGCTTTTTTAGCTAAATTTACCGCGAGGGGCGAGAGAATACAAGAGTTAGAGGAATTAATATGGTCTTCACGTAGATAAAAAGAGAAAAAGCGACGAGCCACAATTCTGGAGCTGAAATTCAGCTTTCTATTTTCCCTCTCATCATCCAATGAACCTCTTGTGGAGTGGCTCTACCTCTTGTTTTTTTCATCACCAGCCCAACGAGGAAATTCAACGCTTCTTTTTTACCTTCTTTATAATCTTCAACTGCATCTTTATTCTCATTTATCACCTCCAACACTGCCTTTTCCATCTCTTCTGCCCCTATACTTGCCAATCCGTTTCTCTTTATTATCTCCTCGGGTTTCCCTCCTCGGTCGAGCATCTCTCTTATTATTTCCGTCGCACCCCGCTCTGTAATCACGCCCTTTTTCAAATATCTTAAAATGGAGACGAAATCATCGGCAGAAATCCTTTTTGATGC
>JANJFQ010000068.1 GCA_025435355.1 Candidatus Methanophagales archaeon
ATTCTCTCTTCTTCTTCTTTGACATCCATAATGCATCACAATGGATGCGTAAATGGCTCTGTCATCAAAAGACTGAACGATGTATTGAACCTTTATTTGTCAAATGGAATAGTGAACGATGTATTGAGCCTTTCCATATACCAATAGCGGGAGGGTTTTATTTGAAGTTTTTTCCTTATTGGTTTATTAAGCATGCGATAAAAAAAAGATTGATAAAATGAGTCAACCTGCAATCTTATATATTCACACATGGGAATTCGACTCGACGCAGCCGAGGATAAACAGTCTTAAACAAGGTCATTATTACGGACTATCTACAACAGAGGAAAAGTTCAAAAAGTTGTTGAAAGACTTTGAGTTCACTTCTATAAGGCAGTATCTATCATGATTCCTCTGCATATACCACCGTTGAAATTGAAGGATGCAATCACATTCCCAACAGAAGACTATGTAAGTAAATTAGAAGATTATTTCTCCAGAAATTTTAAAAAAGGCAATGTTATATTCACAAGTGATGGAAGGAATGCGATATATCATGCATTGAAAACAATTAAAATACTTAAAGAAAAAAAAGTATATTTTATATGGTGATTGGAATGGATGCCGCAACAATAGAAATAGAAGAGGAGATATTGAATGAGATGAGAAAGCGTGGTATTGCAGAGACAAAAGATGAAGCTATAGCGATAGCGTTGTTAAATTTTGCTTTAAACACCGATTTGCTATCGAGAGATGCAGTGCTCAGAAAGATACGAGAAAAGGCGAAAGGGATAAAGATAAAAGAAGCGGAATTAGAGAGATTGATACGGAATGCAAAAGAAGTGAGTATTCATAGATAGCTCTGTCATCATAAGAGGATTGCTATACGAGAAATCTAATTCCTTCATTATCATTGAGATGGTGAATAGAGGCGATATAAGAGGAGTTATCAATGAAAAAGTCGTTACTGAGGTTTTGAAAGTATTAAAGGCATTAAAAGATAAAGATTTTGCTTCTCTGGCATTTTCTTTATTATATTCATCGTTTGAAATAGTTCCAAAGGAGCGATATGCCTATGAAATGGAATTGAATAAAGGGAAGATAAAGGAAAAAGATTTAGAACATTTAGCGACTGCAAAAGCTTTAAATTTACCAATAATCGCATACGATAAGGACTTTGAAGTTGTTGAAGGGTATGTTACCCCAAAGAAATTCTTGGAAACTTCGGGAAGTGCAAAATATGGGACAGAATATTGACGGATGCAAGAAGAGATTTGCGTGTGGCTATTGCTTCCGCATACTAAACGAGGTGCACGGTCATAAGCGACAAGAAAGCACCTTTCGGGTGCAAACCAATTGTTAGCTATGGCTAAGCATTGGATGGTTCCAATCGGATATTTTGCATCCAAAAACTTCGTTTCCTATCGGAGGTCCCTTCTCATACCACACGAATGTCATTTTTCTTCCACAATTGGGACATGTTGGCGCCCATTTATTCACTTTCGTAACAAACTCCTCGAATGTTGCCTGCCTTAAACTTCTCTGTAAATATCCGGAATATCTCCTTTTGGTTCTACGGCTGTAAGCACCGTAATACCGTATCATTTTGAAATTTCGATCAGGAATGTGCTGAATCAGTGCTTTAATGAACTCCTGCACCTCCATCGTCACGAAATGCCGCTCGCCCTCACGATCCTTGTACCAGAATGTGACCGTTTTTCCGTCGTATCGGTGCAATCGTGTGTTTGCGACCGCGGGATGCCGGATGTATCTGGCTACATATCGCGCTATCCTTCGTTTGTTTGTGATTCTTGCCACAATTCGTGCATATGCGACTGTTGCATCCGAAATAGACTGTTTTTGTGATCCCACAGTATTCACACTCGTATGTGAAGAAGCCGCGACTCTCATCCTTGCAGGACAGCATCTTGTTGACTTCTTTGATTTCGACATCGCGGAGGTTATCTTTTTCCGCGAGGCGAAATGCAGCCCAGTTGAGATTGTCCTCGAATATGTGTTTGACCGTGAGAGGGGCGTCAGTAGTAAAACAGAGGAGAAATATGAGGAGGTATGTTCCTGGGGTGAAGATGTCTGGATGCACCAGTTATAGCTATAGTTGGGTGGAGGTAATAATTGATGCGGAGCGAATGTCGGGTTATAGTGTATATACCATGAAAAAGAGAAGATTGTAAAACAGCTAAGAGAAGGACTGAAAGCGGTAGGGTTTATATGGGGTGAAAAGACGATTTACAGGATTAAAAATGAATTGGTGTGCGTAACTCCTAATGAAGAGGATGCAAAAGAAAAAGAAATGGTAGGTAAAATAATCTTCAAGAATGTGGGATTAAATCCGGGATTTGTTAGAAGAATACTTCAAGGTGTGACGTAATGAAGCCTCTTGGAGCGGATATGGTTTTCATATAACTTTAATTCCTTTTAATATAATCAAGGTATAACTCTCGGAACTTCCTAGTATCTATCTCTCCAAGAGCCCTTTTTCCAATACACTTCGCTCTTTTTTTATTTCCTTTTCGCTTACGGTTGCTATTGCATCCTCCTCTAACAAGTTGGCTATTGTTTTTCGCTTCCTTAAGATGACCTCTTCACCTTTCACTACTGCAATGAATTCACTTCCAGGCTCCAGACCCATCTGTAATCTCAGCTTCTTTGGAGTGTATAATTCCCCCTTCTTTCCCACCCTTACCACATCTCCGGACATCTTATTCCCTCCGAATAAAATTGATTTTCTGATTATTTAAACTTATCGGCGTATGCTTTTTAAATTTTTCTTGTCTAGGTTTTCAAGTTCTTCTTTATTTCTGGCACCTTTAAAGTGCTCCATTAGCGTTATATCTGTTGTTGCTCGTTCGTTTACTGGAATCCCTTCTATGTAATCTTTAGCCACTTCTACACCTCGAAAATAATCGATAAGGATGTCTGTATCTAAAATTATTATCTCCATCTGTTCCATTCTTTCTCTCGCAATTCCGCTACCCATTTAGATGAATTGCTCATTTCCGACCTATCTTTCCACATTCCAAATCCAACAAGCTCAAGTTCCTCCTCCATTCCCGCTAATCGCTGGATATATGTCTCTACTCCTCTCTTTACAATCTCTTTCTCAGGTATGGATAACCTTTCCGAAACACTTTTAATGTGAAGCCAGTAAAGGATATTGACTATTTTTAACGTTTTAGAGGCCGTCCAACAATTCGAAATCGAAAAAAAGAGAGATAAATAGAGCTTTAAATTCAAAAAGAAGCAAAATTTTTAGTGCCAAAAGTAATTACGGGACAGCCACTATTATCACATACTATATTACATCCACCCATAAACGAAGTGAATGGTATATTTCATTCATTATCCCATCTTTATACAATAAGAATTCTATTTTTTGATCTTCTCCTGCTCTTGCCGCCCTAAATGTAAAAGGGGTTTCCCATGTCTCATTATGCATTAAATTTTTCAATGAAAAATTTAATAAAGACATCCGACTTTCAGTCGGATTAATCCAGCCAAAGGCTGGATAATTTGATAAAACTTTTGCCAAAAGTTATTGGATAATCTTCTGCTTTTCCGTTTGGACCGAGAACATAAAATTCAGTGAACTTCTCCTTCTTTTGGCGTTATTATGACATAAACAGTCATGGAGATTGCAAGGATGATCGAAATAATGAGGATAATCGTTAAAATCTTATCCCGCCTCGTATCTGTTGCTTTAAATGATTCTTTCACGCTTTTAAAGAATACTCCAATGTTGGGCTCTGCCCCACGACCCCGAAAACCCTGTAAGGGTTTATCAACCACAAATCTATCTTCTTCTGGAATCATGCTTCCTCTTACATACGCACCTAAGGCAAGTGAAATCGTGAATATTGACAGAACGATAAGAACGGGAGACAAACGTAGTCCAAATGGTGTTTAGTTCAATGCCAAACCCAATAAGGGGGTAATTGCGATGCTCAGTCCGAAGCTGAGTGCAATTCGCTCTATCGCATCTAAATCATCTTTTCGTGGGAATAATGTGGCAATTAAAGCGTAGCCGGGTAGAAAAAGCACCAAAGGAAGGCAAAGGATAATCCGTATCGGCATTTCGTTTAAGGGTGGGATTAGGACAAAAAGTATGCATAAAAGGGTGAAGAGGATTACGAGTGTGAGGTCTTTTGGGATGCGTTTGAGTGTATTTAACTCCATCTTAACTACTCCACTATTCTTGATTGTCCAAATCCCTTATGGTAGGGGACATTTTTATTATTTCTAATCAAACTTTCCTAACGTTTGAATCCAATCGAGAAGCAACCGTCATCGTCCAATCCTCTATTTGTATTTTATCTTTACCCAGTTCAGGATTTGAAGCATAGGCACAGTCAAGGTGTATCCAGCATTTTGGACACGCCACAACCAGTTTAGATGCTTTAGTCTGTTTCGCTTCGGTTAACCTTTCAATTTGCATCTCCCTCGCTACCGGACCACACGTCAACAAAGCACTTACACCACAGCATGTCGCTCTTTCCTTATTATGCACCATCTCCTTTATTTTTACGCCTGGAATCCACTTAAAAACCGCCCTTGGGACATCGTAACTATTCAAATGCCTTAACCTGCATGGGTCGTGATAAGTAATAATCTCCTCACTCTTGTTAACGAATTTCAATTCTTTATCTTTTAATAATTCTGAAATATGCATGACTTCAAATCCTAAATCGCCCGAAAATCGACGATAGTCTATATCAAAAGTCCTAAGACATTCCGCGCACGCAAAAACAACCGTTTTCGCTCCACTTTCCCTTATCACATCCATATTTGCCTTCATCAACTCTTTGAATCTCTTCTCATCACCCGCCCATAGTAAATCATGACCACAGCACTTCTCCTCTTTGCTCACCGCTGGAACAATACCAATAGAATTAAGTATCTTCACCGCACTCCTTGCTATTTCAAGTAACCTCAAATTTTTCCCGTCACTATACACTCTATCGAGATAAGAGAGACAACCCGTGAAATAGTAAACGTCGCCCTTACCCGAAACTTTCAGTTCCTCCCCACTTCCTTCTCCTTCGAGCCACTTCAGCCTATCGCTATCACTGGCATCAGCACCTATTTCTTCAGTAGCTAATAGCCCGCCTTCAAAAAAGTGCGGCACGCTGTTTTTACTTAACGCTAAGTTTCTCACACCCTGGATAAAACTCAGGAAATCCACGCCATAAGGACAAATTGCATTGCATATTCCACACGTGGTGCACAACCAGATTTCCTCGCTTAACGCCAATTTGTCTGCATCCCCCATCAATGCTTTACCTGAAAGACGTCTTGGTGAGAAGCCCGGGTCTATTGCCGTTACGGGACATGAAGCGGTGCACTCACCACATTCTGCACATTTATTCACGCCCGTAGCGTATGTTAAACCATCCATAAATCCGTATGCATCTATTTCCTCACGTTCTTCAGTCTCTACTGTCACAGTCGGAAACGTTAAAAGACAGCTTCTACATTTGAAACATCTTTCCGTTTCATCAACCGCAGCGTCTTCTGAGAACCCGAGGTTTATCTCCTCGAAACTCTTTATCCTCTCTTCCATTCCAATTCTTGCCGTCTCTTTTCTTCTTTTCTTGCTTAATATCCCTCTCTCTTCCTCTTCCTCTAACCCTTCCTTTATGTATTCTACCTCCTCAGGTTGCTCTTCTGGTATTTTTAACGAAGTCCTACCCCTTTTAAAATCCTCACCCCTTAAGAACCTGTCAATAGATTCCGCAGCCTCGTTACCATCTGCAATGGCATCAACGGCGAATGCCGCTCCTCTTACACAATCGCCACCCGCAAATATCCCTTCCTCGGGAGTAATACCAAATTCAGCTACTTTTAGCGCTCTACCCTTTATTGTCTCAATCCCACTGCCTTCAAGAAATCTCAAATCTGATGCCTGACCTATCGCAGGTATTACTATGTCCACATCTATCAAGAACTCTGAACCTTCGATGGGAACTGGACGCCTCCTCCCTGATTCATCCGGTGGTCCTAACTCCATCTGGATAAGTTCCATTTTCTCTACCCTGCCTGTGCCCAAAATCCTCGTTGGATTGGATAAGAACATAAATTTCACGCTTTCTTCCTCTGCCTCCTTTATCTCTTCCTCCCTCGCAGGCATCTCTTCTCTCGACCTTCTATAAACAATCGTAACGTCAGAACCCAGTCGAATCGCACTTCTCGCAGCGTCTATCGCTACGTTTCCACCGCCTACTACTACTACTTTCTTTCCTGCCTCATGAATAATCCCAAGGTTAAAATCACGAAGGAAATCAACACCGTGCACTACACCATCCAAATCCTCACCCTCTATTTCAAGTTTCCTGCTTACGTGCGCACCAACGGCAATAAAAACTGCATCGTACTCCCTGCGAAGCTCTTCAAATTTATTCGCATCTATTTCCACTCCAGTCTCTATCGCTATTCCCGTTCCCTTAACGTCGTCAATTTCTCTTTTTAAAACTTCCTTTGACAGTCTATAAGCGGGAATACCAGCGAAAAGCATTCCTCCTTCCACCGCTAATTTCTCAAATACTTTCACCGCATATCCGTTCCTCGCCAACCGATACGCCGCTGTCAGTCCCGCTGGACCCGCACCAATAATTGCAATTTTTTTAGCTTTCGCTTTACGCTCCTCCATCAAAGGCTTCTCTGCGCTTCTCTTTTCTGATGCATGGTCGCCAACGAATCGTTTTAGGGTGGCGATGGCAATAGGCTCATCAAAAAACCCCCGCTTACAATTAGCCTCACAGGGATGATGGCAGATTCGCCCAATAGAAGCAGGAAAAGGTATTTTTTCTTTTATTAGCAAATACGCTTCCTCATACCTCCCCCATTCAATCTGTTTGACATACCCTTGAACGTCACAACCTGCGGGACAGGCAGAAATACATCTCGGCACTTCTCGATCTATACCAAAACCTTCTTCGAAATGCAAATATTCCTTGTAACGGACATAACGTTCGAGTGTCATCATCAGCATTACTTAGCAGTAGTCTCCATTGACCTCATAGAAACTATAAAAATAAAGGTAACCTTAATTAAAATACTTAAAGTTTTGTTTGAATTTTAGTGTTTTGGATTTGGAATTTTTAGGTCCGGTATATCAGGATTGATCCATTTGCTTTCTTCTCGTCGTCCTGTTGGCGGCTCACCCCTCTTCATCTGATTCACATGTTTCTTCAGCGCTTTAGCCATATGCTTTGCCGCAGCGCTAAGTAACCAGCTTTTAATGCTCCTATTGTTCTTGTATATCCTTATGAGTTCGGGCATGACTTTTAGATTATGCTCTATGCATTCACCCATGAGCTGCCAGTGCTCCGATGTCATCTTCGCCATGGTAAAAGATTCATCGCTATCTAAAGCGGAGCCACGCATTGAAACGAAATTCATTGGCACGATAAGAGATGAAGTCTCTTTCAAATCCTCTACCAGTTCTATGCTTTTAATCACATCATCCGCAGTTTCACCCGGGAGACCATTTATCAGCGTTGCCGCATTAAACCAATTATTGTCATCCAGAATACTGAAAGCTTGAGTGACTATCTCCTGCCATTTCTCTACGGATGATGGCAACGCTTTACCTCGCATGTGCTTCGCAATCAGTCCCGCGCTTCCGGTCTCTATCCCGGTTTGCGCACCCAGCCAATCCTGGTCGAGCATAGAGTAGCACGTTTCTGAGACCGCATTAACAAGACCTGGATTGTGATAGACAGTGGCGAGGGCTACATGACTTGTTCCAATGCTCTCAATTCCTTCTACGGAGGCAACACGCCTGAACAAGTTCAGAACTCGTTCATCATCCGGCGTTATCCCCCTGGCACCGTAACGCAGGACGTCCTCGAAATGAAGAGAGATTGCCCTCTGTCCCGCTTCTATATTTGTCTTCACATCTCTTGCAATATGCTCGACGGATTTGAAGCGGAGCCTCTGCATGCCCGGCGTACAGAAGGAGCAACCTCTGCCGCAGCCTCTGCCTATCTCAACCAATCCGTGAATCGTAGCACCGCGGATGTTTGGTATCTCTTCTACGTTTGGCTCTTTTCCTTTTATTATCCTTGGCAGTTTCTCACCCTCAAGTATAGATTTAAACAGTTCATGGGCGGTAATTTCCGCCTCGCCAAGATGGGCATAATCAATATTCAGTTTCTCCATAATCGTCTCATCCGCTAACTGCCATGCCGCTTTACCTCCTGCAACCACAATTTTCTCCTTCATCATCCGCTTTTTCATCAATTCAAAAAACTTCACACGGTTGTAAGGAGGTCCGATATTTGCCATATCTACGAACTCCGAAGTCGGTGGATTGATGCCTAAGAAATCGTGTCCGCTAATTCCTATTATTTCCGTCCTGCTGCCAACTACCTTTTCCAAATCACGTGGGTGAACAACCGCGACTTCATCCTCACCGAATTCTTCTGCTAAAGAAGCCTCCACAATTCTAAGTCCTAAATCGGCATACAAAGCTCTACCGTCTTTCCTCCGTACTGGCGGTGCGAAAACTTTGAAATAAAACCAATCCGGAATAATACCCTGCGGCATGCAAGTAGAAAAACCCACAAATATACCCCAGCGATACCTGCTCATCATCGTTTCATCCGCAGTTAACACGATTTTAGGACTGTTTTTTTTCATCTTTATTCCTCCAGAACCTTGTTATCCTTATCTACTGCTCTATCTACTCCTTTTAGATAGTCTATCGCACGTTCAACTTTCTCCCTGAGATGTTCAAGGTCTTTCATTCCCTCGAGGTCTGCGCCAAGATGGTTGAGATAACCCAAAACCTTCTCCCGTTCAGCCTTTATCAGCTCCACGAAGTTCACGTTTGCCATGTACAGGTTCTTTCTGATACTCCTGATCCGCTCCACCAAACCCATCCTCATAAGCGTGTTAAGATAGTTTATGGTGGAAGAATAGGCGTAGTTAGTTTTTTCACCTATTCCTTCCGCCGATAGCGGTTCTCGTGATATGATAAGCACGGCATAGATAAAGCTGCAGCCCTCTCCGAAGCCCCAGTTCATCATCATTGATTTTACGAGCCTGACCGCGCGGTCCACGGGGCTTTCATGCTCAGCGGATTTTGTTTTTGAATCCATCAAATTATTATAAATATTATATTTAAAGTATCCAAGCAGCAGTTTTTTATTTATGATTTGATAAAAATTATATTTACTTCCTTGTATAATTAAAGTGGGTAAAAGCCGTGGAAGAAAAAGAGAGCGAAGTAATAAGAACCGTTAGAGAAGCTGTGGTGAAAGCGGTTGAGAAAGGAGAAGACATAAAAGAAAAGATATGTGAGATTACCCGGGATGCCGTTAAGGAGGCATTAGAGAAAGCGGAAGTTACACGGGAGAAAGTGGAATCCGTGGCTAAAGAAGCAATGAAAGGCGCAATTGAAGGTGCACGAAAGGCAGAAGTGGAGGCTGTCGAGATTACCAAAGAGGCTACCAAAGGCATAATTGAGGGGACGAAGCAGGCTGGTGTCAAAGCCGCTGACCTTGTGGAATATGCCGCAGAAGCAGCTCTTGAGTCCGCAAAAGAAGCAGGTGATAAGGCCGTAGAACTGGTGAAGGGTGTCGTAAAAGGCTTTCTTGGAGCCGTCAAAGAGGTCTTAGAGAAGAAGTAGCAATCAAGGTTCAACGTCCTGATACATGACAATTCACGTGCCTCAGGTCTATCGTGAATTTTCTTCAAGTAAAGTCTTGACGATGGAGTTTATCTTTGCATCACCTTTTATCCGCGCCTTCCCAAATACCTCATCCACCTTCTCCATCGTCGTGAGCGTATCATCTGCAACCATGATAACCTGAATGCCCTTTTCTTCTGCTTTTCCAAGCATTGTTCCCGGCGGTTCTAAATGCCCGGTCAGGAGAAGGCTGAACTTATTCTGATAAGTTCGGATTCAAGCATAGCACCTTCCCTTCCCGCCTCTTTAAAGCCTGCTGAGATAACAACCACGTTTTTTATTCCTTTTTCTCCACATTGCTCAAGGACTTCTGGAACACTTACCGCTGGAACAGCTATAACGGCCAGGTTTACTGCTTCTTTAATTCTTAAAACTGAAGGATAGCACTTGACATCAAAAACTAACATTATATGCCTTAAAAAGAAAAAGTTTTTGTTCCTCTTTTTTCCTCCATTGTAAGCCAGAAGACTTTCTCCCTGTATTTAACCTTCTTTATTTCTCCGCTTTCCTCCAATCTCGTTAAGCTATCGTGAACATCTTCTTCCTCAACCTCAAATTTTTTTAGCGTTTCTATAACCTGCTCTCCCCTCATTGGATGCCGCCTTATTATTGCTAATATCGCTTCTTCTGGATTTGTAAAT
>JANJFQ010000194.1 GCA_025435355.1 Candidatus Methanophagales archaeon
TATGCCGCAAAACCCACCGCTCTTAGCATACTTTCAAACTTTTTAAAATCAAAAAAATAGTTTCTCTCACTCAATAATTTCCCAGTTTTAATTTCTTTTATCGCGTCCGCTATCAATGCATCTGGCTTTTTACCAGCCATAGCGCAAAAATACGCCAACCCAATCATATAACCATACTGGGTCCCTTCATCCATACTATCCAACCACAACTTCGCTTTTTCATCACCTATAATTTCTTCACGGCTCAACTTAGGCGGCGTTTTATCCGCTTCTCTTAGTTCCCGCGTATATTTCAAGGAGCCTTCCAAACCTAACTTCAGATATTTATTTACGGTGCTCTCGCTTATCTTCGTTTCTTTTACTATTTGCCGAAAGGTAAGCCCTGCATCCCTCAATTCAAAAATCTTCTTTATCTTCTCATCGCTTAGCAGTTTACGTACTACCCGCATCGAAACATCACAAATTACACTATACTGTGAGCATATAAATACTTTTTGAATTTATAAACTTGTTTCAATATCTGAAACGCAAGTGCGCGATCCCGCTTTTTAATGTGCAATTCGCGAATCTCTGGAGTTCGTATGTATTCCACAAATCCCCTCTGCACCGTTGTCTCGAACTCATCCTCGATGAGCATGGCATACGCAGCCAACTGCATCCTATCGCTTCGCCATACGCCATATTCAGGGCATCTACCCGTTTTTATCACGCACGGTATAATTTCCTCCTCTGTTTGTATCAGCTTGTCCACGCTACCGACCATGCCCAACTTTTCTGATACTGCCGTATGTTCCCGTTCGTAGTCATAGGATCGCTCTAACGCAGCCAGCTCGTTTTCGGTTCTTAGCTTACTGAGCCATTCGGTGTTTCCTATACCGCACAGAAAATCGTTTTTTATAGCTTCAAAGAACTGCTTTTCAATATTTTTCAACTCATCTTTGTATATCCACTCTACACCGTCTACTATTTCTCCAATCACCAGTTTTACAGCTTCCCCCTCTGTTCCTTCATTCGTACCTTCCTCGTTGTCATCTTCTCCGAGAATTCTATGCAAATTGAACCCCAACTCCTTCAGTAGAATATGCTCGATTACGCTTTGCTCTTTCCCTTCGGCTATTTTTGGCTCTTCATCTCCGCGCGCACGGAAATAAACTAATCGAGGACAGATCATATAGTGCGTTAAATCTGAAACTTTAATTAAATTGGTCATTCTTCCACAACGGGTAACGTAAAACAAACTGTGCATCCCTTACCTTTCTCTGATTCTATCCATATACGGCCCATGTGCACCGCGATTATCCGTTTTACGATTGCTAATCCAGCACCTGTTCCTTCGCTACGGCTATCCACCTGGTAAAAAAGCTCGAACACTTTTTCATGCTGGCTCTTATCGATACCTATTCCGTTATCCTGCACAAAGAACACGGTTTCTTCACCGCCTAGACGATATCCAATAGTTATTTTCGGATGTGATTGTTCACCGCAGTAATGAATACTATTTCTGATAAGATTCACCAGCATTTCCTCTATTCTCATTCGGTCCACGTGAACGGTCGGGAAGTCCTCAGTTACGGAAACGGTGATATTCGCCGAATTTAATTCTCCTGCAGTCTGTTCCAGAGCTTCTTGAACAATTTTGCCAAACGGTACTTCCCCGGGCGGATTTATCATACGACCGATGCGAGAGAGTTCGAGTGTGTCATGCAGAAGGCGGTCCATCTTTGTAGCGGCTTTTGCTATATACTTCAAATCGTTTGCCGCTCTTTCTCCTTCACTCAGTTCTAAATCCTTTTGGAGCATTTCAGTGAATCCCTGTATACTGACAAGCGGTGACCGTAAGTCGTGAGAGATTGTGTAGGTGAACTGCTCTAGCTCTCTGTTCTTTGCTTCAAGTTCTTTAAATAGGCGTTTTCTCTCCGTTTCTTCCTGCTTGAGCTTGGTAATGTCGCGAGCAATACCAATAAGACCTGTAATGCTCCCATCTTCATCGAAATGAGGTACCTTGACTGCTTGGAACCAGTATTCCGTTCCATCTGCACTGGTCATGTGCTCAACAGACTCTCGTGGCTTGCCGGTCTTGAAAACAACCTGGTCGTCATCGATATTTTTCTTTGCTTCCTCCTTGTTCGGCATTAGTTCGTAATCATTCTTCCCAATAACGGCTTCGTGAGATAATCCAAGAGCCTCTAACGTTTTAGCGTTTGCAATACGATAACGGCCATTAAGGTCTTTAAAAAAGATAGCATCCCGTGCTGATTCCACCATAAAGCGGTATTGTTCGAGTTTTTCCTGCACCCGCTTGTGCTCGATCTCTAATTTCTCCAATTCGGCAAATCGTCCGCGTAGCTCTGCCAATCCATTTATCAACTGCTCTTTTGTCTTCTTTTCATCTACCATCTTATGATACCTTATCGCCGTTTTCAATGCTCCGTAATTTTTTGCCTATCATTCTCCATCTGTTTTGGGTGGTAATGCTAACGATAACCTGTATTTTTATATGATGTAGGGCTTATAGGTATATTATACTAATGCCAATCTAGTTCTCGTAACATGAAAATTTTCATGTTTCTACTTTTTGGATGACATTAGAAGCCAGCAAACAAAAAGCTGAGATGCTGATAAAAAAAACGTTTTTAAAGCGATAATGAGATACTTGGAGGACAACAAGAAGTGACAGGGGCTCGTGAGGTTAAAAGAAGCTTCCGAGCTTTAGTTTTACGTAGCGAAGATGAAAGAAGCAATGATGCATTTTTGATAGTTCCGCCTTTTTACATTTTCTGCCATGAGTAAGACATAAAGCATAAATGTGACGAAAAGGTGAAAATTGCCGATCCAACAAAGCAGGGTAATACGGTTTACTACGGCTTTGTGTCTGATCCTGCGTGTGTCGCAGCATTT
>JANJFQ010000195.1 GCA_025435355.1 Candidatus Methanophagales archaeon
TTATATAGATATGGTTTCAACCAATAGAATGCCGCTATTAAGAGGACCGATAGTGGGAGAAGAGAAAATCGAATGGTTAGAGGGAATCGTAGAAGAGTGCCCGGAATATTACCCCGCCTTGTTTGATTTGGGGTCAGAAAATATAAAGAACGGGAATGATGAAGCGGGTAAGAGATGCATAGAAAGGAGTTTGCAATCACTAAGGGAGCATTTTTCAAGAAGTGATTTAATAGATGCGTATTACAAAACTTGCGAGTTCCTGGAATATTACATTCGGTTTGAACTTGCACTGGAATATTACAACCAACTGCTGGAAATCGAGAAAGCTAAGGAGAAACCATCTGTGTATGACCGCATAGCCCTTTGTTATGCCTCACTGAATGATGTGGATAAAGCAATTGAGTATCAACAGAGAGCCATCGAATCGGAGTCGGACCCAAACTGTAAATTCTACTCGAACATGGGCTGGCTGGAGATGATTCGTGGAAACGTAGAAGAAGCGGAGAAGATGCTGAAGAAAGCGGTTGAACTTGATAAAAAGGATGACATTGCGAAGACCAACTACGAAATCAGTAAAACGCTGCTGAAGAGCAGGAAAATGCATAATTGGGACGAGTATTTATTGCGTGAAGTGGATTACAAGAAGCTCAATAAATTAAAGGAGAAGGACGAATGGGAAGAATACGAAAAGTTTGTGGTAGATTATAATCAATTAAGAATTGACGCTTTTAGAAGACATCTAATGCAGAATCCAAAGTACAGCGCAGGCGAGAGGTATGACATCCTGTTCAGTCTCTGGTACATTGTGGATTTAATTTCAGACATTTATGATGATGGCTACTTTTTGTATGACGATATAGAAGTAATAACAGATAATTTTGAGCGCATTATGCATAAATTCATATTCAAGACCGGGGATATTGACGATGAAATATTTGACGATGTATGGGTTGCAGTATTAGAGTTCTACAAGTTTCTCAGCAAACACAAATTGGTGGCGAGAGCGGAATTCAAAGAGCTTGAAAGTGAAATGAAGCGGTTGAAACCAGAACTGAGGAAAAAGATGCTGCGATATAATGAGATTCGACACAATGACGATTACACGGAGGAGGAAAAAGAGAGAATTCGTGAAGAACTTTTTGAGGGAGACCATGTATGGCCGATTTTATAAAATGAACGAAAATAAAAACGTATTGGTGATATAAACAAACTTTGCGGATGGGAGGTCCTATTTGCAACGGTTTCTTTCGATAAAGGAAAGATTAATAAAATATCCTTTGCCCCTATCAAAAATCACCTCACCGTAAACGTGCTTTATCTTATTCTCATCCATTCAACTCTTCACCGCCTCCTCTACTCTTCACACCACGCTTGTTTTAATATAAACGCCACTACTTTCTTCGCACACCCTTCCACACTCATTTCTTCGCTATCCACCACAACTTCTGGGTTCACTGGCTCTTCATACGGCACGTTCACACCCGGCACCGTTGCTCCTTTTTCTTTTCCCTTTTCATATATGCCCGAAGGAGCATATTCTGCTTTCCTCCGCCCTTCTCTTCCCATGCACGTGTCTAATGAGCTGCTTACATACACTTCAGCGAAATTCCGTATGTTCCTCCTCGCTCTTTCTCTGTATTTTCTTCGATTTGCAGTAGCATCCATTATGACTGGTTTGCCACTTTCCACCAGGAGTTTCGCCATATAAACCAGTGATGCATACACAATATCTCGTTCCTCTTCCGAATAAGAAGGTTTCGGCGTGATAAATTTCCTTATCTCGTCAAGTTCAAGCACCTTCACGTCAACTATGCCTCTTTCCTTCAGGAGGTTTCTCACTTTCTTTGCTATTGCCGTCTTACCACTGCCCGGTAAGCCTGTTACCCATATCGCCCAGGTCATTTCTGTTTTTTCACCGCAAGCTTCAACAACGTATCACCGAACTCCGAAGGAATAATACCGGTAGCACCCATCGTCTTCGGATGAAGGTCAATTTCAAGCACTGCATGGTCATGCCCAAGCCATTTTAACGGCTCGATTGTTCTTGGACCGTTAGTAACCGAAAATATCTCCATATTTATACCACACTTTTCCAAAGGCACTCCATGCGGAATACCCAACAAAACTGCAAAATCGTAATCGCCATTTACATTCCCGGAGTTATAAACGTCCCTGATTAAAGCAGCAGCTTTCTCGCCTGCAACAGGGTATTCATCCAACCCGCCGATTACATGGTCTATTTTGATTTCCGCGGTGGCTAATTCGTCCAGAATTTTCTCCGAATATCCGCGAATCTTTTTCAGGCCTACCTCTGTATCAAGATTAGCAATATTGATAATTTGCGAAGGCGCTGCGACTTTATTCACAGCCCTTAAAATGTCTGCAAACATAAAAACTGTCTCCTTCTTCGCATTTAAAACGCATAATCCCTTTTTACCCTTACCAATAAGTTCAAGCAGCCTGTTTGCAACGTCTATTTTTGAATCACCTTTAGACGGTGGAATGTAACTTTTGCAGGCTGCTCCCACTTCTTTTTCTAACCTCGTTGCCGCTTCAAGCATTCTCTTCTGCCGCTCAAATTCCTCACCACTAATTATACCTGATTTATATGCCGATTCCAAAGTCAGAATAACGCCCACGGTGTTGTCCCGGTATCCTGCATGCACGTTCACCGCTATCGTCTTGCATCCTACTCCACTCTCCTCTACCGCCTGATGCAGGTCTTCGCCTATTATCATACTTGAACAGGTGCCTACCACACCCATCAATTCCGGATGAAACATCTCTTCCGCTTTTCTCAGCACCTGCACGAGAGATTCATGCCCGCCAAAGACAAAATCGGTTTCGTTCATCGCTGAGGTTAAAAC
>JANJFQ010000009.1 GCA_025435355.1 Candidatus Methanophagales archaeon
GGCTTTTTGTTAAATTTTTTGTATTTCTCTATCGCTTCCTGCCCATTTGTTGCCACGTCCAAAATGGTGTATTCCTTCTTCCTTTCTATCATTATCCTGTATAGCACCAGTATATCCGGGTCATCATCAACAAGAAATATTGTTTTAGTCATTATCTCCTCCTTTTGGTTTAGGAATGATTATATTAAAGATGCTTCCCAGCGCGTGGTCTCCCTTTACCCGGTCTTCTACCCAGACCCCACCACCATATCTGCTTACGAGCGTTTTCACCAGGTATAACCCGATTCCACTTCCACCCTCATATTTATGCCCTTTATGAAAACGTTTAAAGATTGCTTCCTTCGCTTCGTCCGGGACTCCTCTTCCTCTGTCTTCAACGCTTATCACGTAAAATTCTTTCTCGTTTTTCGCATAATCTACAACGCCGATATCAATCTCGACTTTTGTAAATGGCGTGAATTTTATCGCATTATCTAATATATTGATGAATATGTCGTTTGCAAAAGAATCCGCGAGGATATATTGTTTCTCTTCTGAAGGTATATAGTTTATTTCGACTTCTTTGTCCTTATGGTCTGCCTTTACACTATCAATGCTCTCCTTGATTATGTCGGTTAAATCAATAGTTTTCAGCTCAGGTTCGATTTCCTGAATCTGTCTGAGTTTTCTTACATTTTCAATTAGCTTTGCACTCCTTTTAACCGCGGATAGCGCCTTCTCTGCATAATCCTTTTGTTCTTGTTCGCGGAGACCTGAATCTGATAGCGCACTAAGATAGCCCATTATTATTTGGTTTATGTTATTTATGTCGTGTGCCATCAGGTCGTTATAAAATTCCGCCTTCTCTTTCAACACGAACACTTCTTGTTCTAATCTATTTTTATCAACCCCTCTCTTAATGATTTGTTTCAGGTCTTCCACATGATAAGGCTTCGGAATATAATCGTAGCAACCTTTCTCTATCGCCTCTATCGCCGTATCTAAGGAGGGATAGCCCGTGATGATTATTCCAATCGTATGCGGATTGACTTTTTTTGCCGCCGCTATGACCTCCATGCCATCTTTTCCAGGCATCTTTAGATCTGCTAATACCACGTCGAAAATCTGCTTTTTCAGTAAATATATTGCTTCAAATCCGTCTTCTGCTGTTGTCACCTCATAACCTTCTTCTTTCAATATTGTTTTGGTGGTGACCAGAAAAGAGGGTTCATCATCAACTATGAGTATTTTTTCTTTCATTTTCTTCTCCCTTTCCTTTTCTCGTGTACGGGTAATGATATGATAAATGTTGTACCTTTTCCCACTTCGCTTTTGACTTCAATTCGCCCATTATGTCTTTGTATTACTCCGTAAGAGACCGACAAGCCCAAACCAGTGCCTTTACCGCCTTTCTTGGTGGTGAAGAAGGGGTCAAATATCTTATTCATTCTCTCTTCTGGTATCCCACAACCGGTATCGGTAAATTTTAGCTTAATCTCAGGCTCTCCCGTATGTTCTATTTGAGAATATGTTTTTATTGCTAATTCTCCACCTTCGGGCATGGACTCTAACGCATTTAGTATGATATTCAAAAACACCTGCTTAAGATGTTCCGGAGAAGCCATAGCATCAGGCAGTTTTGGGTCATAATGTTTAATTATTTTCACGTTACGATTGGCGATTTGGTTTTTTATGACCGCCAATATTTCATCAAGTGGAACGTTGACGTTTGTAGGTCTCATAATCTCTTTTTTGGGGCGGTATAAATCCAAAAGCCGCCGAACAATACTCGCAATACGATTCACTTCTTGCTCTGCAATATCTAAATATTCTTTTTTATGCTCGGATACCGAATCAGACAACAGATACAGACAGTTTTTTATTCCACCTAAGGGATTGTTTATTTCATGTGCAATATCAGCAGATAATCTACCAAGAGCTGCGAGTTTCTCTGATTGAATTAACTGTTCCTGAGCGGCTCTTAGTTCTTTATTAGCCTTTGAGACTTCTTTATTTAGCGATATTAATCCGTAAAAGACCAGGAAAGCCATTCCAATAAGACTTAATCCAATCACCAGGCTTCCCCATAACATCCTCCATACCTCTAAATAAACTTCTTTAAGAGAGAAGCCCAACCAAACCGTATGACCACGATAACTGGGTGCTACAATGACTTTTATTTTCTCTACCTTATATATATCCTCTTTTATCACCGTTTTATCCGTGGTGATTGCAGGGTTCCTGATGAACATACCTCGCTCTTCCAGTATATTGGATAAATAAATCTCACCAGTAGGCTTTACTATTCTACAATATACAATATCATCGGGTTCTGCTAATTTCCTCACTATTTCTCGTTTATGCGCGGGAACTGCGTGTACTTCTGCTGACCCGATGCTCATGGCTGCTGTCTCAGCTAACAAAACTTTCTCTTCGATCGCGGATTCAATCATATACTCCTCCTCATTAATAATTGTCAGATAAGTTTGCACGCAGATAATGAAGATTAAAAAAATAAATAAGACGAAAAAGAGATTTAGATATGCTTCTCTGCTTTTGTCCTTCAACATATTACTGATTTTTTTATTCATCTCATCCTTTCTTAATATCCAAATGCTGGAGACGAGCTGTGGTCTGCATACACAAGTGTTAGTTTTATGTTCTCGTCCATTCCTTCTATCTTCTTTATAAACTCTTCATTCCAATTACTCCAGCGGATAAGGCTATCTTTTGTAATCCTTCCACCTTTATTGAAAGGCACGATGGTGATTGGGGTGATTACACGGTCATCTAAATATTCGGCTAATTCCCATTGCGCAAGTACCACCGGGTCGTACATTCTTACTATTTTCCCTAACTCATCCACCGTGACGTGGTCTACATGCCCGTGTGTCAGTAATATCAGGTCAACATCCTCGAAATCCGCGAAATCTTTGCATTCAGCAGGGCAGTCGGGATTTGCTTCCAGCCATGGGTCTATCATAATTCTCGTGCCGTTCACCGACTCGATGAAAAAAGAGGCATGCCCCAGCCAGAGAAATTTTATACCCTCTATTTCACGCCAAGCGCCGTATTCCAAAACGATAGGTTCTGCTCTTGTTTCTCCTCTATCTCTGAATTCTTTTACTCCTGCTACGAACTCAGTTGCATTTTGTGTCATCTCAGCAAAAGCATGGTAGTGATGGGGTACTACGAACTTCGGATTTATCAGTGTAGTAGCGTATGCTGCATCCTTTGAATCCATTGTATAAAAGTTTCCAATGGGTAGAAAAGCAATGTCTGGCTTGTAGTAGTCGCCTATGATAAATTTCATATCTCCGAAAAGGGCGGTATCGCCAGCAAAGTAAAGTTTCACTCCGTTCTCAAATTCAATCACGTAGCCATTGGAAGTCCCCGTGTAAATCGGTCCTTCAAATCTAACGCCTTCTATCGGAACTTCCGACGTAACTATTTCTATCCTATCCTTTGTCGCTCGCTGATATCCTGCAAATGAAATAATAAGCGAAGCCACGGAAATCACTACAATTATTCCTATTGCTATCCCTATTTTTTTATCCATTTTTACATCCCTTTTAAAAAATTAATATCTAATAAAACTATCACGTATTATTAATTTTATTTAAATTGCCGAAAATTTTTTGTTACTCTCTGGCGGGGTGATGATGATGAACAAAAAATGTCAAATGTATTAAACTATTTTTTCACACACTTTCAAAAAATTTGGCAGTTACTGTAAAAAAAACAGCAACAAGCCGGAATATTTATAAGGCGAAGAAAGAAAAAGTTATAACGTCCAAAAATGAAAGGCAACCCGGCGGAGATCCTGCTTGTTGAAGATGAGGCGGCGCATGCAATGCTTACAATGCGCGCAATTGAAGATGCAAAGATTGCGAATGAGATTCATTGGGTAGCTGATGGTGAGGAAGCAATGAACTATCTCTTCCGTCGTGGCGAATACGCAGATAAGAAAAAAAGTCCTCGTCCTGATTTAATTCTTCTCGACTTGCGACTTCCTAAACTCGATGGTCATGAAGTGCTGAAGGCGATAAAAGAATCTGGTGATTTGAAGCATATACCCGTAGTAGTGCTTACCACTTCGGAAAGCGAAGGTGATTTGGCCATGGCATACAGCAATTATGTCAACAGTTATCTTGTAAAACCCATAGACTTCGGTGAGTTCTCAGAAATGATACGCGAACTGGGTTTTTATTGGCTTATATGGAACAGGCATCCATGGAGAGGTTGAATCAAACGAGCGAAATTATAGCATCTAATAGCCCCTCCATCTTTCCTCTCTTTTGAACAATAAACGCGGATTTTAGAATGTAACTTTTAACTCCCTCCTCGTATGTCCTGATTATATCTTCATCCCTCTCTGAAGCTGTAAGAACTACGACAGGAATATCTTTGATTTCTTCTTCCTGCTTTATTTGCTCCAGCACCTCTATTCCATCAAGCTTTGGCAGACGCAGGTCAAGCAGGATTACGTCCGGCTTCGGATACTTCTTTTCATCGGCGTAATCGCCCCGGTTATAGAGGAAATCAAGTGCCTCTTCTCCATCTCTTGTAACAAAAACCATGTTTCTCAGCCTACTTTCCTTTAAAACCTTCTTTATAATAAGCACATGCTCCTCCAAATCTTCTATAAGCAATATCTTTATCTCTTTTTCTTCTCTTTCTTTCATTTTCTATCTCTTCTTCAATACACCCCCTATACGTGCTTCGATTTCTTCCGCGGAGAATGGCTTCCTCAAATATCCCTTTATTCCTGCTTTCACTGCTTTCACTATTAAATCAGGCGTATCTGAGGATTCCGCAACCATCAGGATAACAATGGCAGAGGAATTCTCTGTTTCTATAATGCGCGTTGCCTCGATACCTTCTATATCCTTTAATGCCGCATCTACGAGCATAATATCCGGCTTCAGTTTCATATATTTATCTATTGCTTCTTTTCCATCTTTAGCTGTGCCAATGACCTCGAAACCAAGTTTTTCCAATACCGTAGTGAGCATGATACATATAAATGAAGAACTATCAGCTATCAATACCCTCATCCTCTCCTTATCCATTGTATCCTTTATCTCCTTTATAATCCTAGTATAAAAGCTTTTCTTAAAAGAAAAATAAGCATAATAATATCACGGGTATCCATTCGCCGTCAACGAGCAAATCCAGTGATTTCCCTATTTTTAGACCTTCTTCTTTGCAAAAATGTATAATGTACCAGTATCCATATGCGATGGCGAAGATTAAAACGAAGAGATGTTGGTGAAAAAAGCCCGAGAGATAAGAAATTGCGAGCCATGGTATGAATGTTGAGTTAAGAACAAGAAGAAGGTTTTTCGTTTTTCGCCTTCCAAAAACTACCGGGATTGTTCGCACGCCGCATATTCTATCGCCTTTGATGTCTCGAACGTCGAATAAAAGCGAGTTTATAACGCTTTTAGTAAAAAAGAAATAAAAAACAAAAACAATCTGTATAAAGTATTTTTCTGGTAAGCAAATTGCAGGAAGGAAAGTTGAACATACGCCCCAACTAAATGCTACGATTAAATTTTTCATGCCGAGCATATCTTTTAACCGAGGAAGGTTAGATGATACTCTTACACTGTAAATAATCCCTGTGAATAGTGGAAAAAGAAGAATTGGTACACATAAAATATCTTGCAAAACACCCAAAAATAGAGAAATCATAAGCGAAAATAACAAAAAACTTGCGATAATATGCTCTTTTCCTTTGATAAATTTCGTCCGTTCTGGGACATTAATAGTATCTTCTTTCCGGTCTGTTAGTTTGTTAAGTCCATATATGCTAAAGGTCACAAAAAAAAAGCTGAGTAGTATATCCAAAATTGGAGTTGTATTAAACAATAAAAATGAGAAATAAAGTTCTAAAATGCTGTTTATCGATAGAAAAATAGAAGTCGATAAAAGGAATATAATAAGCTTATTCATAACTTAACCGCTTTTGATATTTAACGATGGTGCTTATAAAATGCGTCTTCTTATGACAGAGCTCTTCTAACATAAGACCTATAACTCATTACTCTGTTCCTATGCCTAGTCATCGGCGAACAACCCATACTAAAAAACGCTCTCATTAACAGCAAGAGCAATTTTTACACCTTTTTCCATCACCATCACTAGATCCCGTCAACCTTTTTTGATAGTTGACGGTAGTACTTATACAATGTTCTCCCCCATAAGAGCCCCTTTTTATCATAACCTACCAAGTCTCTATTATAGTCATATACTCCTTCATTAGTGAACAATCCAAGATTAAAAGCAGTGTCGGTAATAGTGAGGGCTATTTTTACATCTTCGTTTATCACCAATGAAGTAAAGTTTGGCTGACGTAAAAGTTTTTTAAGTACTCCTTCTGCTACCGCTAATGTCTTATTCAATACCTTATCAGTAAATATAAGCTCTACCTCAATCCCTTTTCTTATTGCCAATTTTTCGATTATTGCGGGATACTCTGGATGAAAAATGGGAGAAATGCCTTTCACATCGTTAGCAGTTTCAAGTATTTGCAGAAAGGTCGCATGTGCTTTGAAAATGTCAGTAGGTGTATCCTCTAATAGAATAGAATTATTTAAATCCCCGATCTTCTCAAGTAAAGGCTCTGGAATACCGCTGAGGTCATGTTCAAGCCAGAAGTCCTCGTGCTTCTTCAATACCTCAATCGCATCTACGAAATCGCTTAATTTTAACGCTATAACCTCGCCGATTTTCGTTAGCGCGTAATATCTTTTTTCATTTTCAAAAACGAGTCTATTCTTTTCGAGCTCCCTTAATGCGTGTATTGCGGTTGTAGAACTTACTCCCAGTTCTTCTCGTAATTCGCTTAGCGGTTTCTTACCTGCCTGTAAAGAGATAAAGATAGACTTTCTCAGGTCAGAGCAAGTAGCGAGTCGAAGCGTATTTTGCATACGCTTCGGTTTATTTTCTCTATCCATACCTGACTTCAGCATTACTTCTTCTCCACCCATTCCGACTACTTCGCTCTCTACCATTGCTTATAGACGTCATTTTAAATAAACGTTGGTTATATAGTTAATGAAATGAAATATTGCTCAATTTAAGCAATGTTGTTGGGGTATAGAAACGCTTATATACACCTTCGGCAAAGCTACTATTGTGTTCTAAAATGGAAGAGGCATCCCCGGCGGGGGAAGAAACGGAGAAGAATGGAAGCGGAAGCATGGCTGACTCGAACGAACCAGATGTGCGAGCTAAGACTGTTTTACTGGTTGAGGATGAAGAAGCGCATGCTGAGCTTATCCACAGAACATTCGAGCAGAACGGCTCAGAATGGGACATTCATCATGTTGTAAGCATCCGCGACGCTTTAAAATGGCTGGAAGAGAATAAAAAACCTTCACTCGTCATCGCGGATTATCGCCTGCCTGATGGCACGGGCTTGGACCTTGCTAAGGGAGCGACGAGTGCTGAAAAAGTTGGCTTCCCGCTTATCATCCTCACAGGTTTTGGCTCCGAACGATTGGCAGTTCGCTCCCTCAAATCAGGCGCCATGGATTATATAGTGAAGGGCGCAGAAGGGATACATGAACTGCCATCTACGGTGGGGCGTGCAATTCGTGAATGGGGGAATATCATCGGGTTGAAGCGAGCGGAGGAAGAGTTTGGGAGATATGTGAAGGATTTGGAACGAGCGAACCAGGATCTGGACGATTTCGCAGTCACGGTATCACATGACTTAAAAGCACCTCTACGCACTATCCAGGCTTTTAGCATGCTCCTCATGGAAGATTATGCAGATGCGCTCGATGAAACAGGACGAGGATATTTAGATAAAGTGAGAAAAGCAGCAGAAAGGATGAGTTTGCTAATTGAAGACCTCCTAAAATTGAGTCGTGTTGGGCGAAAATTCACCGAGCTGGAAAAAGTTGATCTGAATGCGCTGTTGGAGGAAATAAAAGCGGATTTAAAGGTACGAATCGAGGAACGAAGCGGAGAAGTTGTGGTAGAAAAGTTGCCCGGCATTTTCACGCAGCGTGTCTGGATGAAGGAACTGCTCACGAATCTTATTGACAATGGATTGAAGTTCAATAAGTCGGATAAGCCAAAAGTAGAGATTAGTTGTGAAGAGAGTGAGAAAAGTTACCTGTTCAAGGTGAAAGATGACGGTATTGGGATCGAAGAGAAATATCAAGCTAATATCTTTAATCTCTTTGAAAGGTTGCATTCACAGTCTGAATATGAAGGCACGGGTGCAGGATTGGCAATTTGCAAGAAGATCGTAGAAGAACTTGGCGGGACTATCCGGGTTGAAAGCAAATCCGTGGAGGAAGGCAGCACGTTTTTCTTTACCATACCCAAGAATTTCACACAAAAGGAGTGAACTTAAGCAGGTGGTCCTCCTTTTTCCTTTCCCCGGCGCCTGAAGGCAAGGGTGAGATATTATAGATGACCGTGTGAGGTTTAACGCCGTAGATATTAAGCGTGCCGTTGATGGGGATAAAGCGGAGATGAACGTCAGCCATCTCGCGTATCTCGCTCTTTAACTTCATAGACGGTTTCAAAACACCTACGAAAACGTCATTTGTTGTTCTCACCTGCGATATCAGCTCCGAAAGCATTCCCCTTATGTCATCCTCAGGGTAACCATTCAGCCTTGTTAAGCCAAGCACCTGCAATACTGGCTTTTTCAGCCCCTTATATACCTCATGATGCGTCGTTAAGTATTCTTTTAGTGATTCACCTTCAAGATAGGTTAAACACGGGTCTCCACTTTCACTTTCAGAAGTAGTAGGCATCCGCAAGTTTTTATCGAGCACTTCTTCGCTGACATAATCACCAAAAAGCTTCTTCACTGAAGAAGAATAAGAGCCATCCTCCGGCATGTACATAACGCCATGGTCATTTAGCAAGAAATCGGAAATCGTGTGAAATAAAACGGACCTATAACTCCAACTTATGCTATCATCCGCTATTTCTAACAAGATAAAGCCCCCCTCCGGATAGCCACCAATTATCCTATCCAGATCCTTTATCCCCGTGGAATAATACCCTGGGGGAAGTTCTTCGTTCTTGATTACCCTATGCCTTCCGCTGCCCAATCCTGACCCGGGAGTTACAAAATGAGTAAACTTACCGCCTTCTAAGGTGTAGGGATAGTTACTGCGGGGAACTTGGAAACCCCTCATTTTATCTATAAACACCTTTCTTACGACTCTATCAGCTATCTGCTCCTTTTCCAATCTTAAAATACCGTCAACGAGATAATCCAGTCTTCTCCTTCCGGTATATTCACTTATTAAAATCAAATGCGTTTTCGTTTTTCGCGAGATGTCCAGCATAGCGGTTTCAAGCTTTTCTACGTCATGGTTTTCTTTGCCTACCTGAAAAGAGACCGCATCCCAGCTATCAATTATCAGAATCGTAACGTCCTCTTCGGCAACAACGGAGTAAACGGACCGCAAGAAACTTGTGAGGTCTTCGTATAATACTTGCGACTCCGCTTCCGAAAATTCCGATTGCGTGGCATCAATGACATTTTTCACCGGCACTCGCTTTTCCAAATCCGGAAACTGGTTATACAGCGCCGTAGGGTCGATACGAGTTGAGATATAAGCGCCTTTAGCATCTCCCTGGCATAGCCTTTCGAGAAGCGTCATCGCATACGTGGTCTTTCCAGTCCCCGGAGCTCCTTTAAACAAAATGATATAGCCCCCCATTAACTTAAGTGCGTCTTCTACTTCGTACATGGTTGATTTACCTATGCTTGATTTCATTTTACATTATATAAATATTTGGAACAGTTAAAAAAATCTTTACTTATATAAAGTATTTTTGCAATTGTGGACTCAAACCTCACCTGTCCCTCAAGTCTCCCTCGCCGCCAACACTGCCCTCTTCGCTATTATATCCTCTATGCTTCTCTTCTCTTTTACACTCTGCACCGTATTGATGAAATTGAATAGCGTCTCGGTATAGGGGCTCTTCTCATTTATTCTTATCACACGAGATTTCCCGATGTCCAGTTCGGTCAGTATGCCTGCGGATACGAGGTCAGAAACAGCTTTTCTGACGGTAACGTGACTCTTATCGAGTGAGGTTGCAAGTTTAGTGATATTAGTGAAGTACCCCGGGTTATTGTAGAACAGGAGCACTACCTCAAGGTGTGTGCTATTACCGAATATCTTCTCCAATATTTCCATGGTATTTTTAGCTATACCTCCTATATACAAAAAATCTTATCTTATATAAATACTATAAAAATATACCTTTAAATATTCACTAAAAAATCGTAGTTATAAGTAAAAAAGAAAAGTAGTTTTTGCATTTTTCAGCGTCGCCGTCAGACGATATAACTACCTGTACTTGAACTTGCTCGCTTTGGTCTCTGTTCTCTGCTCTATTATCTCACCTATGCTCTTGCCTTCCTTTATACTGTGCATGGAATTAATGAATTTGAAAAGAGCCTCTGTGTAAGGGTTGTTCTCATTTACCTTTATCACCCTTGACTTCCCTATATCCATTTCGCTTAATATCCCTGCCTCTAAGAGGTCAGAAACGACTTTTCTGACGGTAACGTGGCTCTTATCCAGTATCTTTGCAAGCCCGGTGATATTATTGAAGTATCCGCCGTTGCTGTAGTATAGCAGTATTACCTTGATGTGCGTATTATTTCCGAATATCTTCTTCAATATTTCCATTGTTAGTTATGTTATCGATATACCTTATATACTTTTCGATGTAATGGAAAAAAATTTACAATGAATTTAATAATATTAACAATTACCTGCCAAAAAAGTTAATTCGTTTTAACTTTCTTTATCTAATAACTCGACCGGAAGCAAACTATTTATTCCTTCTTGTGTTAATCTCGTGAAATCTCGTGGTTTATTACTTGCAATTTATTACTGGAATGACTCTATATATAAATAACTTGACTTTGCCACATTTCAAATTTACCGCAGAGAACGCTGAGTTCTCCGTGAGCTCTGCGGTTAATCTGACAATGTCAAGATAATACGTCTGCTCAAAAATCTGTGGAATTTTGAGCAATTACAAAGGGCTAACCAATACGTTCATGAATTTGAACTACTATTTAAAAATTTATTTCAACTATTTGCTAAATTCGTTTCAATCATTTGCTAAAATGATTCCACTTATCGTGACCTTTAAATACCACCATTTTCAAACTTCCTAATCAGGAGGTGAAACTGAAAAAAATGAAAACAATAAAATCGCTGAGAAAAGACAAAAAGGGATTCACTGGTTTAGAAGCAGCAATCGTGCTGACCGCGTTCGTCGTAGTCGCCGCAGTCTTCAGTTACGTCGTGCTAAACGCAGGATTCTTTAGCTCGGAGAAGGCAAAGGAGGTGGTGCATACCGGCGTGGAGCAGGTGACTTCGTCATTCGAACTCGCTGGTAATGTTATCGGGTATGGATTGCAGTATACTGGCACAACATATTATCCTCCCGTTGTTGACGACACCAACCTGACGGTAGTAGAATTATACCTGACACTGACTGCCGGGCAGTCTCCAATAGACCTGGACAAGCTCACAGTCTCGTACACGGACCGAGACACACACGTAGGAGCGTTGAACTATACTAAGATATACTATACTGATTACGTCGGGGGCTACCCTAACGAGACAAATAATGCGAATGTGACAAGAATCAACATGAGTATGGGCAACTGGACCTATTACACGGCGGACACACCCGGAGCAACCCATAACAATCTGTTAGAGCCACAGGAGAAAGCAATTATTCTCATTACACTACCTGAGTACGGTGTAACAGCAAACAAACCGTTCACACTTGAATTGAAGCCATATACCGGAGCTGTAATCGCGATACCGAGAACGGCACCCGGACAAATAGACAAAACGATGACTTTGTATTAGCGAAAGAGGAGATGAAAAGAAAAAAAATGAGAACAAATAGAAGAAAAAGAAAAAGTATAAGGAAAGATAAGCGAGCGTTCACCGGGTTGGAAGCAGCAATCGTGCTGACCGCATTCGTTGTCGTGGCTGCGGTGTTCTCATACGTAGTCCTGAATGCTGGTTTCTTCACCACGCAAAAAGCCAAATCTACCGTTCATACCGGCATTACGCAGGCTACTTCTTCTGTCGAACTCGCTGGTGACGTAATCGGATTCGGATATGGAAACATTGCTCTGGATAATGTAAGGTTCTATATACGGCTTACTGCAGGGCAAAGTAAAGTGGACTTAAATCAAACCATACTGTCGTATACTGCCAGCTCCGGGCACATCATGATGGTGAAGAATTCCGCTCTTTGCGGGAGTGCGAGCTCCCTATCTGGTACCATGCCTACCACTAATAATGAGTGGTCATTTGGATGGATCGAAGGTGCAGATGGGGACAGCCTTTTGGAAAGGGGCGAAAAAGCAGAAATGCTCGTTAATATGGCAAACCTGGACCCAAATGATGAATTCGTGATTGAGGTGAAACCACCAGAGGGCACGACACTGGGAATAGAGAGAGTAGTACCAGCAGCGATTTACGGCGTGATGAACATGCACTAAACAGCATGAAAAAACAAACCGAAAAAATAGAGGGTTTTTTGTTTTTTCCCTCTCCCCTTTTTTATTTTTTTAAAAATTTTTGAAATAGAGGAAGAAGGAGCTGAGAAACGAGAAAATGGAACTGATAGAGCGTATAAACGTACTGGAAGGCGAAGTGAAACTGGTAAAGAGCGAGATAAAGAAAGTTCTCGTTGACTTACGTGAGACGATGAACAGCGCCGAAAACCCGTTTGCTTATCTCGAACAGTTCCGGAGAGGTCTTGGTGGCATTGACGAAGAGCGACTGAAAAATCTGGAGGATGCTCTGGAACGATTAAAGGAAGTGGGTGGAGGTAATGGAATAGAAGAAGAGCGAATAAAAAATTTGGAGGAAGTTGTGGAACAATTAAAGGAAATGGGAAATGGAATGGATGAAGAGAGGCTAAAAAATTTGGAGGATAGGATGGAGGAATTAAAGGAACTGGGTAGTGTAGAGGTAGAGAAGCTGCAAAATTTGGAGGGTGCTATTGAGAAGTTAGCAGAACTGAAAACACAATTGCAGCCGGAAAAACCGATAATTCACAATCCGACGGCTTTAGAATCAGAATCAGAGCTGAGTGGAATTGGAGTCGAAACTGGAACTGGAATGGTTGACACGGTTACGCTTGCACAACTTATGCAATGGGCTGACACTGCACTCAATCTCATCGGAATGGCGAAGTTGAATCAACTCGTCGAATTGTATGAACTGACCGGTCGTATATCACGCGAGATGAAGGATACAATTTTAAAAGTCGCTGAACTCCCGGACGCCGTTCTAAGTCCGGAGAAAGGGCACGTAGAAACGAAGCACTGCGTTACCGCGCTGTGTGAATTAGACAGGATTCTCAACGGTGAGCACCAGGAAGTGTTCGTGCTTCTAAAGGAACTGTGCAACGACTACGGCCCTTTAAAAAAGCCCGATGTCAAACACTCCCCCAACCCAATCCAAAGTAAATCCCAATCTCCCAATCCCAGGACCGAGAAAGGGAAGAAAAAATAAAACAACCAATAGGTAGCACTGCGATTTCATAAGAGCGGACAAATACATACGGTAAAGAGGTGTGAAAGAATGTCAGAAGCTGCGATTACCACTGCAATAATAACTATTGCTTGCGTGATATGCGCAGGCATGCTCGTTAGTGCAATCTATCCTGCTATGAATCGTGCTACTTCGTCCGTCATCTCAACCAGCGAAAAACTCGGCGAGCGGATTGAAACTTCCATTGCTATTATCGCAGAAGCGAACCAATCTTCGTATGAATACGTTTGGGTAAAAAATACAGGGTCTTCGGAAATACCACAGATAGATAACGCTGATGTCTTCTTCGGTAAAATAAACGAGTTTCAACGAATCCCTTTCAATTCGTCCCTTTCAGCACTGGCTCCAAGCTGGACTTATTCTATTGAAAATGACGATGGTGATGGAAGATGGGACGTTGGAGAAACGCTAAACATATCGATACACGCGTCCAATGTAATCACCGCAGGCGACTATTACGTTAAAATTATCGTGTATAATGGAATATCAGATGAGGAAGTATTTTCGGTTTGAAAAATGGGCTTCGGAACTATATTCGCTACTATCGCGATGGTCGCAATAATTGGTATCGCGTCTTACCTGTTCATAACTGGCGCTCTGTTTACTATGGATACGTTATCCAACTCGCTCAAGATAATCAATGAAATAGATAACGCGAGGCTTAAAACAGAAATAGAAATAGGAAACGTTTCTGTAAAACCCTCAAACCCTGGCTCAGGAAGCGATATAAATGTTTCTATCAACAACACGGGCGCAACGAAAATATTGAATTCCGAGTTCGAGCATATAGACGTCTTCGTCTATTATCATAACGACACGGCAGGAGGAAATATCGCAATCCACAGATGGATACCATACAATGATACTAATTATGATGGCAGTGCATTGCAGGATAACGAATGGACGGTTGTGAACATCACGCAGGATTTAATCAATCCCGGAATATTTGACCCTGATGAGGAGATAAAAATCATGGTTCGCATTTACCCTGCGATAGACGGCACCATCCGGAACTGGCTGAAAGTAGTCACGCCAAACGCAGTTTCGGATGCGAAATATTTCTAATTTATTTTTAGAGGTTTAGAGGTTTAGAGGATAATAACCAACTAACCAACTAACCAACTAATCCGCTAACCCGCTAATAAACTCATCGCGCTGCCCTCGCCATTCTTTCCTTCTCCTCCTTCTTGCTTATCGAGTAACACTTCGCGTTTTTTGCCGCATTTATTATCTCATTTGCAAGGCACCGCTCTATACTCTTCTTGCTCTTGAATGCACACTTCTGTGTCCCATGCGCGATGAAAAGCAGTGCCTGGTCCACTTTTCTTTGCGAGGTCACATCCACCGGTTTAGGAACTAATATGCCGCCAAATCGCAGCCTGATTGTTTCTTCTCTCGGACCCACATTTTGGATTGCATTCACGAGCAACTGAATCGGGTTCTCCTTTGTATCCTCATATATCAAATCAAAAGCGTTTTTAACGATTTTGTAGGCTTTCAGTTTCTTCCCCGTGTTCCTCTTGCTCAGCATTAATTTGTTAATCAGCCGTTCCACCACGCAAACTTTTGATTGCTCAAACTGCTGTTTTGCATGTCTCCCTCCTGTATGCAGCACTGACACAGATTGGAGACTGCTGTGCCTTTCCACACCTATGTCCCTTATCTCCACTTCCGTGATGTCCCATTTATCAAATATCTTATCAAATGGCATTTGTTCCTCCGTTTATTTCCTTTACCTGATGATCTTCTCCTTCCTACCTTTTATCAATTCATTCAATGATATGTCCGTTACCGCAACTACCTTAAATCTCACGCCTGGGAGGTCCCCATACGACCTTCCTTTTCTCCCCCCCATTCCCACTATCAATACCTCGTCATGCTCGTCTATAAACTTTATGGCACCATCACCGGGGCAAAAAGCGGTCACCTGCTTACCATTTTTGATTAACTGAACGCGAACACATTTCCTTATTGCGGAGTTCGGCTGCTTCGCTTCTACTCCCACCTTCTCCAGAACAATAGCCCTTGCCATGTGTGCTCCCTCCAGTGGGTCCGCTTTTTTAGCGGATTTCAATGCCCTTCGCACAAACTCCTCACTCTTCCACCTGAACTTCTTTCTACGCTTATTCGCCTTTTTTGCCGCATATAGTCCTCTTCCCATATCTTTACCTCATAGAATTTATATTATTATCACGTTGTCTATATTTTGGTTTCTTTTTACTAATAATTTTACCTTTTTTATCTTCTCCCCCTTCTTTCCGATTGCAATGCCCTTGTCTTTATTGAAAACCTCCACGTATGCACAGATCTTGTCATTCTTGGTCAACAGCTCTATACTCCTCACATAAGCCGGACGAAACAGATTCTCTATGAATTCCTTTATATCCGCGGAGTGTTCCACGACCTCTACTTCCTTTCTTAGCAGTTTTTTTACCTCATTTATCTTTGAACCACCCTTACCGATAGCTAAACCCATGTCTCCTTTTTTTACCACCATTATCACCTTATTCGCTTCGTTATCCACCACGCAATCCATGACTCTCGCACCCGTAAGACTCTCGAATACCCCTATGCACCTTATTCCCTCAGTGTCCAACTTCACGGTCAATTTCAATCACCTGCATTTTCACTCAATATTTTCTTTTTAGCGTGAAAGTTAGAGGTAAGAAGCCGTAAAAGTTCCGACTCCTCGGTATCTATAATACATAAAGAAGCAATAGTATAAGGTTTCCCGCATGCAAGCCCGAGTTCGATACCATTCGCGGGATATTCATAAACGATGATTCTTTCGTTCTCATCTTTATCCATTTCTTTAAATTTCTCTTTTATCTCTTCTGGGCAATTAGAAGCATGAATGACAATTTTTGCTCCTTCTCCACCTCCCCTGATCGCTTTTATCGTCTCCTTTGACCCCATCAGCACTTTACCGCTCCTCATCACCTTTTGTAATTCCATCTCTACATCCGAGAGCTCAACCGACTTCCCTTTTGTTTTCGCCATTTTATCTTGCCACTAATTCTACTGCTCCCGTTCCCAACTTTATTGGCTGTCCAACAATCACGCTCTCCGTAACGCCTTTTAGCTTATCCGTTTCTCCATACATAGCAGCCTCCAGCAGATTGTCCACCGTGACCTCAAAAGCGGCTCTTGAGAGAACTGATGCTTTTTCTCCCGCTAATCCATGCCTTCCTATCTGCTTCACTTCTCCATCCATGGTCATCGCATCTGCAATTAACGTTACATGGCGGGCATCCACATCCAACCCTTGTTCATCTAATGTGTCCATCATCTCCTCGATTATCGCATTACGAGCTGCTTCTATGCCCAATACCTCTGCTATTTCTGCTATGTTATTCGTTGTCGTTCTACGGGAATCCACGCCTTCAATCCGCAGCACCTTTTTCAATGCCGAACCCTCCGTGTATAGCATATATTCTCCATCAGGACCTCTCCTCACTATTGCCCTCTTTATTCCTTCTATTCCCTTCACCAGATTGTCCGACACGTCCTTCTCAAGCCTCAGCAACTCGTGATACGTCTTATTCTTTGCGTGTATTCGCAATTTGCCATCTTCTATCGCCTCTACGAGCACGTCCGTGCCTCTGCCCTTTACCTTTTCTTCTACTTCCTCTCTTTCGATATGCCTTCTCTCCAATTCCTTTCCCTTTAGCGAAACCCACACACTCATATCCTCTGTGTATGCATCTACTTTGGCTATATCTCGTATATACGTCTCTTCTATTTCCATTGCCAGCTCCTCTGCATTATTTCTATCTGATGCATACTCTCCCGCTAACTTTATCTTCATCGCTGGTGTAGATGGCTTCTTCCTTGCATCCACTATTTCTATTATCCGTGGTAAACCAAGCGTTATATATATCGCGCCTACACCGGCATAATGAAAAGTCCGCAGCGTCATTTGTGTTCCGGGCTCGCCGATGGACTGTGCTGCAACTATCCCTACCGCCTCCCGTGGCTCCACCTTCGCTTTTTCATACTTCTCCTCAACTTTCTTTAAAATCGCATCCAGTTTTTTACCGCTTAGCTTTATCCTTACAGCCCTTAACTTCTTCTTCAATTCTTCTTTTATCTTCTCCGGTATCTCACTTTTATTCACTTTTAGCTCTATATCCCCGAGTTTTACTTCTCCTTCCTCTCTTCTACCCTGCATCATTAATATATCTTCGGCGTATGCCTCCTCTATCTGCATCTCTAATAGTTCATCGAGACCAACGGTTAGCTCTACTGGCATAAAATCTTCATTTATTAGTTCTGCCGTTTCCTCCTCTACTCCACTCATCACCAATTCTTTTGCTGCTTCTTCCTTTCCTTCCGTCGTTACTCTCATCTCCATCTCTCTCTACGCTCCTACCTCTGCCCCCATTGCTTCTCTTATTATCTCGTCTATATCTACAACTTTTCCATACTCGCCTTTTGAAGGCTCCACGCTATCTTCGCCGTATTTAAATTGCACGATCGTATCCCTTGTTTCTCTGACTGTCTCGTCATTCTTCACTTCGAGGTCTTGTAAAGCGTTGATGAGCCTCCTCTGAAAGTATCCACTCTGAGAAGTGCGGACTGCAGTATCCACCAATGCTTCCCTTCCTCCAACAGCGTGGAAAAAGTATTCGGTCGGGGATAAGCCATCTTTGAAAGACGATTTTATGAACCCGCGAGCATTTGCACTACGGTCTCCGGGTTTAAAGTGTGGCAACGTTCTCCCCTGGTATCCCCTTCTTATCCTTTCTCCCCTAACAGATTGTTGACCTACGCATGCAGCCATTTGCGTTAAATTAAGCATAGAGCCACGTGCACCGGACTTTGCCATGAGCACACCTGCGTTTTCCATACCAAGGTCTCTCTCTGCAATCTCGCCAGCAGCATCTCTTGCACGACCAAGTTCCTGCATTATCAGTAGTTCCAGCGTCTCCTCAAGCGACCTCCCAGGTAGAGCCTCAAGCTCTTCTGCTTCATACGCCATTATCAATGCATCAACTTTCTTCTCAGCTTCACGCACCGCCTCTTCTCTTATCTGCTTCTTCCCTTCACGCGGTATATCCTCATCGCTTATACCGAAGCTAAAACCTGCTTGCAGGATATAATTAATGGCAATCCGGGAAGCATCATTTATGAACCTTTTCGCAGCTTCTTCCCCGTATTGCCTGAAGATTCTGTCAATTATTCTCCCTTTGAACGAGCCCACCGCCATTTCATCTATTACACCACTTATTATTTCCCCTCCCTTTATTATAACATACGCCTCATGGGGGCATTTCTCCTTCTCGCATACCAAACCTCTCTCAATGCACTTCTCGCACATCTTCCCTCGAAATTGTAAGTTCAAGTCCTTCGGTAATATCCTGCTGAATATTTGCTTCCCAGTCCAATAAGGGACTTCAATGCCCGAAGGAGACACAAATGTCCCCGCAGCCTCTCCTAAATCATCAATATCTATTTTCTTCAATATCTCCAGCACTTCTTCCCTCTCAAACCTCTTCTCTCCATGCGTAAGTAAAAACAAACCCGTAATGTAATCATGGATGGCACCTATAATTGGTCTGCCAAATCTGGGCGATATTATATTGCATTGCACCGCCATCAGGATCTTTGCCTCCGCCCTCGCTTCTTCGGTCTGCAAAACGTGAAGGTTCATCTCGTCACCGTCATAATCGGCATTGTAAGGTGGACAAACGGCAGGATTTAACCTGAATGTCTTACCCGGCATTATCCGCACATAATGTGCCATTAAGCTCACTCTATGCAGAGATGGCTGTCTGTTGAACAACACGATGTCTCCGTCCCGGATATGCCTTTCTACCTTCCACCCGATATCAATCTCTTCTGCTAACGCCTCGTAATTGCTTTCTGTTATTTTTACCTTTTTACCATCTGCTCTTCTCACATAATTCGCACCTGGATGTTCTCTCCCCCTCCTTACTACCTCCTTCATGTGCTCGATGTTTCTTTCGGTCACGTTAATGCCGATCGTCAACTCTTTTGCTATCTCTTCGGGCACCCCAACTTCATCTATGTCTATGTCGGGGGCAGGGGATATAACCGTTCGAGCGGAAAAATTCACTCTCTTTCCAGATAACGAACCTCTAAACCTGCCTTCCTTTCCTTTTAGTCGCTGCGACATCGTCTTAAGAGGTCTGCCACTCCGGTGCCTCGCAGGTGGTAAGCCCGGGATTTCGTTATCGAAATAGGTGCTTACGTGGTATTGAAGAAGCTCCCACAAGTCCTCTATTATTAACTGTGGTGCACCGGCATCTCTATTTTCCATAAATCTCTGATTTATCCTTATTATATCCACCAATTTATGTGTCAGGTCGTCCTCGCTTCGTTGTCCGCTTTCTAACGTGATAGAAGGTCTTGCGGTTACTGGAGGAACCGGTAATACCGTAAGCACCATCCACTCCGGTCTTGCATCTTTTGCATGCATTCCGAAAAGGGCTATATCTTCGTCAGGTATCCTTTCAAGTCGCTCTCTCACATCAGTAGGCATTAGTCTACGCTCTCTCTCTTCTTCATCTATTTCTACATAAGTGGTGGGCTTATCATATTTTATGACCCTTTGGGGCACACCACAGTAAATATTTAGCTTTTCCTCTTCTTTTTTGACTATGTACGTCTTTTCTTTACCAGTTATCACCCAGTTATCATCTATTTCTTTCCTAATAGCGCTGTTTTTAGAAAGCGGACATCCCCTCGTCACGAACATCTTCTTCAATTTTTCCGAGATAACGCCCTTGTTTAACTCATTTTCTAATCTTGCCGTATTAGTGCTAAACAAATAATCCCTACAATAAGTGCATACACCTTTTTTCGATGCTTCTTTGAACACACGCTTCACTACTTCTCCAACGTCCGTTTGCTTCTCTCGTTGCAGCTCTATTTCTCTTAAAAAGCTCCTCTTTTCTCCGGCATCGTAAATGCTTAGCTCCTCCTCCTCTTTCCTGATAATGAACATTTTTTTACCTGTTACTACTACCCATTCACCATTTTTTTCTTTCGTAACACCCACGTCATTCGAAAGTGGAGCGTCGTTGGTTTTGAATATGTCGCACAATTCTTCCGAGATAACGCCTTTGTTTAACTCACGTTCTATTTCTGCATCTGCGTCTGTGACTGAGAACAAAAAATACCCTTCTCCCAGTAAAACCCTTCCACACTTCCTGCATGTCGCACTCAGCATCTTGTATATCAATTTAGCATACCCTACGTGTATAACGGGTGCAGCAAGCTCGATGTGCCCGAAATGCCCCGGACATTCCCCCATTCGACCACCACAGGTCTTACATCTTAACCCCGGATCGATAACTCCTATCCTCTGATTCACCAACCCCATCTCTATCGGAAAGCCGTCTTCACCATAAGTGTCAGCAGTTATTATCCTCGCAGCACTCATCTTCCTTATCTCCTTTGGCGAGAGCAGCCCGAATTTCATCCCTCTTATCCTTTTCGTCCTCATTTCAACCTCAAATTGCCTCCTCTAATTCTAATCTCGGTGCAATACACAGCACTTTCATCTCATCCAGAAGCAACTTGAATGCATAACTCATCTCCACAGGGTATATGTCCGTGTCTGCACCACAATTCGGGCAAAATGCTGACCCTGTTTTCCTATCAAGAGTCGCAATCATACCACAATTCCCACATACCAGCTCAGCAACCTTGTCTGACTCATCCAATAGTCGGTCCTTTAGCGATATCGCAGCTCCATAACCTACAAGAACGTCTCTTTCCATCTCCCCAAAACGAAGCCCACCTTCCCTTGCTTTACCTTCCGTGGGTTGTCTTGTTAATATTTGCACGGGACCTCTCGCTCTCGCATGCATCTTTGCTGATACCAAATGGTATAGCTTCTGATAATACACCACGCCAATAAACACATCAGCCCCTATTTTCTCCCCCGTTGTTCCATCGTACATCACTTCCGAACCGGTATGAGAGAAACCAGCCCGCGCAAGTGCTTCTCTTAAGTCTTCCTCGGGCTCACCGGAAAAAGCGGTCCCGTCTATGTATCTCCCTTCCAATGCACCCACTTTCCCCCCTATCATCTCCAGCACGTGTCCTACCGTCATCCTCGAAGGAATGGCATGCGGATTTATAATCATATCAGGAATGATTCCTTCTTCAGTAAATGGCATGTCCTCTGGTGGCACGATTAACCCAATAATACCCTTCTGTCCATGTCTGGATGCGAACTTATCCCCTATCTCTGGTATCTTCTGGTCTCGAACACTGATCTTCGCTAAGCGTCTGTTGCTACTTGATTCCATAAGCACGACAGAATCTACTATCCCACGCTCGTTAGAGCGAGTACAAACAGAACTATCTCTTCTTTCTAAAGGGCTTAAAAGCTCTGTCGTTTCCTCTAAAAACCTTGGCGGGCTTGTCTTCCCTATTAACACATCATTTGGTGCTACTTCCGTCTCCGAATTTATTATCCCGCCCTCGTCAAGTTGGTCATACGCTTCATGACTCCTCACCCCTACAATCTCCATATCCGGTATCTCAAATCTATCCTCCTCGCCCCCCGGATACCTTCTTTCTTCTCCTTCGTAGGTTCTGAAGAAATGACTCCTTCCTAACCCCCGGTCTATTGCAGCGCGGTTCAAAATCAGTGCATCCTCCATATTATACCCCTCATAACTTAATACCGCAACGACAAAATTCTGCCCCGCTGGTCTTTTATCATGCAAAATAAGGTCGGCAGTCCTTGTCTTTACCATCGGCTTCTGCGAATAATGCAAATGATGTGTTCTGGTATCGGTACGAGTTTTATAATTCGCTGCGATAAGTCCTAAAGATTGCTTCAACATAGCACAGCCCATTGTGTTACGAGGCGACGAATTATGATCGGGATATGGTATCAACCCTGCGACGATGCCTAAAATCAAAGCTGGGTCTACTTCCAGGTGTGTATATTCCAACCCATCTGCTTTCGTCAAATCCGCTTCGTTTAATGCAATCAGCGCATTCTCCTCCTCTTCTGCGTCCAAATACTCTATCACCCCTTCCTTTACCAAATCTCCAAACTCCATCTCGCCATTTCTCAGTTTCGCTATGTGCGATTCTGTAACCAATGGTCTTCCATTCTCCACTATTATAACCGGTCTTCTCGCCCTTCCTCTGTCGGAATTTATTATTATATCTCTCCTATCCCTATAATATGCGATGTTTACCTGTGAGGATGTTTCACCCCTTCTTCTCTTCCTTCTCACGTCTTCCACAAATCTCTCCGGCTCGGTAGAGAAACCGATGAAGTCACCATTCACGAACACGCGAATCCTGTTCTCGGCATTTATTTTCAAAGCCCGAGCAGGAGGGATAACACCGAGCTCGTATAACGTGTTTTTAAAGCGCTCATGGTCTTCTCCCACGGATAATTCAACCATCTGCGAGAAATTCTTCACCAATCCGCAATTTGGACCTTCCGGTGTCTCAGTTGGACAAATTTTTCCCCATTGCGTGGGATGCAAATCACGAGCTTCAAAATGCGGCTGCGCCCTCGAAAGCGGTGAAATTATCCTCCTCAGGTGGCTCACCGTAGCCACATAATTACTCCTTTCCAGCAATTGAGAAACACCCGCCCTACCACCCACCCAATTCCCGGTTGCCACGGCATGTAATATTCGTTCAGTGAGCACATCAGACCGAATTGCCGTTGCGATCTTCAGTTCTCGGCTTCGCATATTTGCACGCTCCAACTGATACCTCATATCCCGTGTCAACTTGGTAAATGAGACCCTGAAAAGGTCTTCCATCAGGTCGCCTGCGAGTTTCAGCCTTTTATTCGCGTAATGGTCTTTGTCATCCTCGCCTCTCTTTCCCAAAGAAAGTTCATAGCATGCTTCCGCCATTCTTCCAATGAAATGCGCCTTCGCTATCCGGTCATCAAGATGCGGGAGGAAATAACGGTCGAGGATATAATTAACGCGTCTTTCTCTATACTCCCTTGCCTGTGTGGGTGCAACTCTACGACCCAATTTATCCAGTGCATCTTCTTTTGTGCGCACCTCACTCTCTTCCATGTTCTCGCGGATGTATTTTTCTATTTGTGGGTCATCAGAGACGGCTTTCAGTATCTCTTCGTCACTTTCGAGCCCCATAGCTCGCATAAGCGTTGCGAATTCTATTTTCCTGGCTACTGCTGGAAAAGAGACCTCAAGTATACCTTTTTTATTTATTCCCACCCTTATTGGGACTCTGAATCCATGTTTAAGAGAAAAAACCTTTGAAAGCGCACTTTTACTCCCGTATTTCACTTCGAAATTCACAAATATCCTGTTTGGTGCGAGGTCTTCCAGCGTTATTATTACATGCTCTGAGCCATTTACGATGAAATAGCCACCGGAGTCGAGAGGGTCTTCGCCATCTCTTATCAATTCTTCCTCGGAAAGCCCGTAAAGGTTACACCTTTCTGATTTCACCATGATTGGGAGCTCACCGATTTCGACTTCTTTCTCCTCCCCCTCCTCCTCTATTTCTCCGTTTTCGTATTTCTTCACCAACTGCATCCCCAAATATACGGAAGCGGAGTAGTTTAAATTCCTTAATCTCGCCTGTGAAGGGAAAATCGATTCATAAGAGCCATCTGCTTCCCTTGCCTTCGGCATGCCCACGCTTATCGTACCAAACTTCACTCCCAGTTTATGCTTCCCCTTTTCGTCTTCGCCGCCGATAGAAGTTTCTATATACGACTGCTCCTCCACTATTTTTTGCATGCCTTCTCTGAGGAAGTAATTAAAGGAATCAAGCTGATGCTGTGCTATCTTTTCCCTTTTTAAATACGCTTTTGAAAGAACACTCCGGTCTAACATATTACACACACCCCTTTTACTCTATAACCAGTCGGTAAGATATAAATTTCCCCGCTGTTCTGCTTCTCCTTTTTATCTTTACAACATCTCCCACCTCTGCTTTTATCTCTTTTATGACAGGGTCGGAGAATTTGATCTTAGGCAGTTGTTCCTTTTTTACTTTATACTTTTCCAAAAGCTCTTTTTCTTCTTCTTCTTCCATTATCTCGTGCTTGGGCACTAACTCATGTTCGCGTATAGAAACCTTTCCCTTCTTCATTTCACTTAATTTTGGCTTTGACTTTAATAACGGGCTCGACGGGATTTGAACCCGCGACCGACGGGTTAAAAGCCCGCTGCTCTACCTTTCTGAGCTACGAGCCCTTTTTAAGAGTTGTTTTTTTAGCATCTCAAGGGCAGCATCCGCCGCCTTACGCTTGTTCTCTTCCCTATCCCCATGGAAGATATGTTTCTCATGATAGACATATTCTTTTGTTGCCAATGCTATATAAACTAATCCAACCGGTTTGTCAGGCGTCCCCCCGGTGGGTCCTGCAATGCCCGTAGTTGCAATACCAACGTCAGTATCCAGCAGCTTTCTCACACCTTTCGCCATTGCAACTGCGCATTCCGTGCTCACCGCACCTTTTTCTTCTAATGTTTCCCTCGCTACGTGTATATTTTTTTCCTTTACTTCATTGGCATAAGCGATTACACCGCCTTTATAATAGTCTGAGCTGCCGGAGACGTTTGTTATCCTGTGGGATACCAGTCCACCGGTGCAAGATTCAGCCGTGGATATACTTAGTCCTCTTTTTCGTAACTCGTCGCCGATTTCCCCTTCTATCATCTATCTTTCCCCTTTCTTTTCCCCTTTTTCTTTTTACCTTGCGAGAAGATAAAGTTAACTTTCATTCATGTTCGAGGATAATAGAACTCACTTCTCAATGCCATACCTCACCTTCACTGCCACTCCGTGCTCGAATATTTTCATCTCTTCACCTGATAACATAGCTTTTCCCGTTGCAAGCAATCTATCTTTTTCATCCATCACCATAACTTCATCGTAAGCCCTTATCGCCGGGTCGGCATCTATTACATGTTTACAGAACGCGGTTCCTCCTTTTCTTATAAATTCACTGCTCTCTTCATTCATAACAACCCTTATTCTCGGATATTTGAAAACGTCCTGCAACCTCTTTGCTCCTTCTATGCTCAGCGTTAGCAATCCGTCAAAACTCCTCAGCGTGGCTATTCTCTTCCCGTTCTCTTTTATCTGCGCTATTCTTTTTGTCTTCGAGAGGACAAATTCTACGCTATCAGGGAACAGGATTTCACCTGCACCGGCACCGAATTGATAATCTGCTACGATCCTCGCCTTTTTGAGCTGCTGTTGTTTTGTATTCTCTTCCACCATCCCCTTTTCTTATGTTTATCAGCATTTAAACCTTTCTTCCTAATTCAAAGCAAGCTTTAATGAAGAGAAGGAGAAGAAGGATAGAAGACATCGCATTGCAGCGGATAGAGCGACTGTTCGAGCTGGCAGAAGCAGAAGCGAGGAAAACGAAGGAAAGAAGCAGGAGTGATAGGTATGTGCAGCTTGCTCGTGAGATCGGGATGCGGTATCGGGTGCGAATACCATCGCATTTAAAGATGCGGATTTGTAAAGGCTGTTATACTTTCTTAATACCCGGGGAAAACGCACGAGTTCGTCTCAAGGGCGATTATATTACGACAACCTGTCTGGGGTGTGGGAAGCAAATGAGACGACCTTATAAAGCACCTCGTGCTCCTTCGCCGAGGAGGAACGAAGATGTGAGCATGAAAGATTTCTATAACTGCCCTTGAATGAACGAGAAAAGAGGTGGAAGGATGCTTTGAACAGTCCGATATTTTTCTCTTTCACCACACCACTTCCTTCATTATCTCAAAAGCCCGCTTCAAATTCTCAAAGCTCGTAGCATACGATATTCTCACGTGATTCTTACCGAGACTTCCAAAGGCAGACCCGGGCGTGACTATTATCTTCCTCTTCCTTAGTGTCTCCACAAATTCTTTCTCGTCCCTCAGTCGTGGAAAAATATAAAATGCTCCTTTTGGAATCCGGAATTCCATACCCATATCACGAAGAGCTTCAACAGCGAAATCTCGCCTCCTTTTAAATTCGCTTCTCATCTCAGCTACACATTCCTGGGGACCAGTAATAGCAGCCAATGCCGCTTTCTGCGAAATAGACGATGCACATGCCTGTATATATTGATGTATCTTCAGCATTTGCTCCACGTATTCATCACAAGCAGCAACATAGCCTAATCTGAACCCGGTCATTGCGTATGTCTTTGAGACCGCATTTACCGTGATGACCTCGTCAGAGAACCTCGCAGGGCTTATATGCTTCAAGCCATCGTATATGAGATGCTCGTAAACCTCATCAGAAATGATGGTTATGTGCCGGTCATTGGCGATGTCAACAAGCGCTTTTATGTTCTCCTCGCTTTCCACTGCCCCTGTGGGATTGGCAGGAGAATTTATTATGAGTGCTTTTGTTTTGTCCGTAATTTTTTCCTTCACCGCTTCTTCTGAGATCGTGAAGTCATCGCTTAGCGGAACTCCTACTGGCTTTCCCTCTGCCAGTTTCGTTAGTGGGGCGAAAGAAACAAACCCTGGATTCGGCATCAACACCTCATCTCCCTTTTCCACTACCGAAAGAATGGCGATATGTAATGCTTCGCTCGCTCCTGACGTGACTATTATCTCCTCAGGGCTAACGGAAAAGTTATTATCACGTTTGAACTTAGCGCTTATCGCCTCTCTCAGTTCCTCTATGCCTTTATTGAGTGTGTAAGAGGTGAATCCGGAATCAATCGCATGCACAGCGGCAATTTTTATGTGTTCCGCCGTATCGAAGTCAGGTTCTCCGAGTCCGAGGTTGAAGAACTCGCCTGACGAAGCTTCAAATGCTTTTCTTATACCTGAGATTTCTATGGTTCCAATGCGAGATGCAAATTTTTTGACCATTTCCTTCTGCCTTATTTTTCTCGTTTAATCCGTTGACGAAACGGCAAAATGTATTGCAAAATAGAACAAATATTTTTTAGATGAGGCGGTATTTAAAGTGTTATAAATCTAAATGATACAACTATGATGATAAAGAAAGAGTTATTAAAAATATTTGAAGACCTATCGGGCTATTGTCAGGAGCATAAGGTAATATCAGAAGGCGAACTCGTTCTGAAGATAAAGGAGTGTGTAGAATCACTCAACGATGCCGAAAGAGAAGTGTTAGAGAGAAAATTAGGCAGAAATTTGGAAGATTTGATTTTCAAAAGCATAACGAGCGAAGATAAAATCTCGGTCTTTTCTCCTGACATGCGCACCCGGATAAATTATCAAGGCGAGATATTTTACTGTTTGCCAACGCATAGATACATGGGTGAGGAATTGGAGGAAGCTTTTTTACGATGGGCAAGGATAAGAAGCCCGCTAAGTGCGCTGAAGAACGTGGTGAAGGATTTCATGGAACGGTGTGGGTATCAGATTAATAACAAGGAGCGTGAAAATGAGCATATCGAGATGATGGCGGTGAAAAATAAAAACAAACACAGAAGCATACCTATTTCCATTTTCCCTTCGATAAAGTTTGTTCCTTATTTCATAGAAGAAGCATTGTTAGAGAAGTCTGAAGCAAGCGAGGAAAAAATAGTCGTTGTTCCGACAGAAAAAACCCCGGCTCCTTTTATCTCTTTCTTCCGGGAGCAAGACATTGGTGATGCAATGATCTGGATTGCAGATGTGGAGAAGAAAACAATAGACCCTTTCATAGGCAATCCCGAAGATGAAGAAATAGAATGCAATTTTGCAAATCCTGAACAGGCGAGAAGAGCGGTAAGCGTATGGATGAGGAAAATGCACTTCCTTGAGTTGTGATTCACCACCCATCAACGGGATCACCTTACCCCTGCTTATCTCAGAACAAAGGCGCTATTGTTTCGTTTGTATCCATCAACTCTTTATATTCTCTCTCTTTCTCGCTTAATACTCCTTTTATTTTGTCCTGTGCTTCCGCACCTATTTCTTGTAACTCTTTTATCCTTGGAATATCTGATACACCTGAAAACAGAACGGTGGTCGCTACATGCTGCCCCTTTACGAGTGGAAAATCCCCACCTCTTACTTCTGTTCCTCTTATCATCTCCTCGATTCGCACCTTTGACTTCTCCATACCCTTTCTACTTAGCTCCTTAGGTGGTCCCGCTGCGATTATCAATGCTTTTTCCGCAGTTGAGACATCGCATGGAATCGTTAATCTGCCCGCTACTGCTCTCCTTACCAGAGAAGTAATTCGTGTAACTGAATCCATCTTCTCCAGACTCCCTTTCTTACCAAAGAACTTCTTTAAAAATCCTTCGCTCTCTATTTCTTCCGCGGCATAGCCAATCGCTGATATTCCACCTCCTTTAAGCGTGTTAATCACCTCTGATGCATCTACCACCATCTGCCCTACTTCATTCGCTTCCCCCGCTCCAAACAAAAGCCCGAACCTTCTCACTATCTCTTCATTTATATCCGTAAACGCCTCCTTTACACTCTCTCCACCCTTCTTCCACGCATCGTTATCGAAAAGGAAAAGATTATCCACTTCGTTCACGAACGTCATCAGACTCCTTGCGGCATTTAAAGAATATAAGCTCCCTTCGTCCTTCGATGGCAAAACCCCGAGTCCATAAACTGGCTCCTCGTATAGCTTCCTCAGTCTTCTTGCCAATACGGGCGCGCCTCCGGAACCCGTTCCGCCTCCCAAACCCGCTATTATCAGGAAGGCGTCAATCTTGTGTGTCCCGCGTTTGTCTATTGCGCTCTGTATGGTATAAAGTTCATCAGTGGCAACCTCCGCCCCAAATTCGTTATCTGCTCCTATCCCATGCCCCTTCACTAGTGACTCTCCTACAAGCAACCTGTCTTCCATTGGTATGTTCTGTAACCCAACCAAATCCGATCTCGCGGTATTAATAGCCAATGCACGAACCACGAACTTCTGCCCCGTTCGGTTAGCAAACTCTACAAATGAATCCGCTACTCTTCCACCCGCTTGCCCATAGCCTAACATAAATATCCTCATTTTATCTTATTCCTCCTTTATTTATCATTATTAATGGCAATGTCCTATATAAAATAATAGGTTGTTTGAAAAAATTATTTCGTATACTTTCATTTTTTTAACAATATAAGGAATTTCACTGCCCAAACCGTCGCTCTCGCCATTGAAAATCTCGAACAGCCCTCAGGAGGTCTATTTTCCTGAATTTTACCCAATTGACATCTGTGAAATAAAATTCGCTGTACACAGATTGCCATATCAGGAAATCAGTTAAACGAGTTGCACCAGACCTGATAACGAGGTCGGGTTCTGATTTGAATATCAACTCGGATTCTATCAGCTTCTCGTCTATCTCGTCAGGCTCTATTTCGCCTGTTTTCACTCTCTTTGCAATCTCTTTTATCGCCTTCGTTAGCTCGCTTCTACCACCCAATCCTATTGAAATATTTATTTTCTTTTCGTTATCTGCACCTTTTATGATTTTTGCATACGGTGGTTCTGCTTCCGGTGTGTCAGCATATATTGCAATGGACGCTTTTTCTTTAGTCAACGCCTTTGTTATATGTTGCATGAGGTGAGTGTGTGCTTTTTCCAGCAACTTCTGTTCCATCCCCTCCCTGATAATGCCGATATAAACACTTATAATATCTATTTTCAGTGCATGGCACCACAGTATGAAATGCCTTAGCTTTTCCATTTCCATCCCATCGGCAAGAAGGTCTGTTTCATCCAGAACGAGAAGGACATGATTCACGGGGATAGGCGAATTCACGATTCCTCTTTTCAATATTCTTTCATATACACACAAAGTTGGGTTCAACATAAGCGCCGGGAGAGGGATTCGAACCCTCGCTCCCCGTAAGGGGAAGTAGGTTAGCAACCTACCGCCTTAACCTCTTGGCTATCCCGACATTGTTTATGTTTACGTATCAGTCTTTTATAAATGTTTCCATCGCTTTATTAAACCATTCTCCTCCCCAGCTCCGAGTTCAATTCCAAATACATCAAGTGCCCTTCCCACGATAAAATCTGCCATATCAAGCACGGTTTTTGGCTTATGATAAAATGCCGGTGATGCAGGCAAGAGAATAGCACCTGCTTTTTTCACCGTAACCATGTTCTCCAGATGTATAAGGCTGAGTGGTGCTTCTCTTGGTATAATCACCAATTTTCGACTCTCCTTTAAGCATACTTCCGCGGCTCTCGCGATTAGCGTAGTAGATATCCCGGATGCGATACAGCCCAAAGTTTTCATGCTGCAAGGCGCTATTATCGCTCCGTCATACCGCACTGATCCACTGCTTAGCGGCGCTGTGAGGTCTGAATTATCATAGACATGAGAAGCAAGCGCGTATATTTTCTCAAGTTCATAATCGGATTCTATGGATATTATCTTCTTTGCACTCTCTGATACGATGAGATAGGTCTCTGCAATGTTTCTTTCTCTTAACACTTCTAACAATCTTATTCCGTACACAACACCGCTTGCTCCTGTAATTCCCACTATTATTTTCATTTTTCTCCCTAATCCGGGACAACTATAACCGCAATCTACTTCTAAAAGGCTCCAACACCGCATTTAGAGGGCTCGAAGTGTTCGCTTTCAAATCTGATGGATGTAACTTCCCCTGTACATAATCGTCTTCGAGCTCATTATAGCTAGCATAACTGGCGTTTCCACCGTATTTATCATCTCTCACTATCTCCACTTCACTTATCTTTTCACTTGGAAATATCGTATGCTTGTAGATTTGCAGTATCGGATTATCCTCCGCCTTTTTTGGGGGACAAAAAGAATTATTTATTTGCTTTTCCACGAGGTCCTCGGGATCATCCACCGCTATATAATTGCCCTTTGATGAGGACATCTTCTCGCCGTTTAAACCGATTAATAGCGGCGTATGAATACAGATAGGGGCTTTAAAACCCAATTTCGGCAGATTCTCCCTTGCAAGCATGTGTATTTTCCTTTGGTCTATACCGCCTACTGCTACATCTATGTCAAGGAATGCAATGTCTATGGCTTGCATCAGAGGATATATCGTCTGAGATACTTTTCGGTCTTCTTTGCTGCGAGATAGCTCATCCATGCTCCTTCTCGCTCTTTTTTCCGTCGTTACCGTGGCAAGCTTTAACACATTCATCATATATTCCTCATCCATTTGAAAAGAAGAGCCAAAAATGAACTCGGTCTCTTCGCTTAAGCCCGCCGCTGCAAAGCATCTCTTGTTGTATTCCGCAGTCTCCCTTATTTGCTCAAAACTCCCTTTCTCATTCAGATACGCATGTATATCAGCGAGAAGCACGATTATGTGAAAACCAATGCGTTGCAGTTCCTTTAACTCATTTATTATAGGCAAATGCCCGATGTGCACACTGCCACTCGGTTCAAATCCTACGTACGCTCTTAGTTTCCTCTTCGAATTTGACATTGACGCCAACGCCTCCTCCAATTCTTCTCTTGTTATTATCTCCTCCACATTCCTTTCCCAAGTCTTCATCGATTCGCTGTCTGTCATTGCCTTCATCCCTCTTATGCGTAAAATATATATCCCTCCAAGCAAATTTTCTTTTTCGTCTTTATAACATTTTTCCACCTATATTTCGCAGTATATAAAAACGTACCCACTTAAGACCGGCAAGCGAGCCAACTTTTACGGTTACATTTCTATCCACTATTCAAGAGCATGATAGACATTACCCTTATTTTCGCTGCAAG
>JANJFQ010000010.1 GCA_025435355.1 Candidatus Methanophagales archaeon
ATAGCGTTTCTTGATAGAGTATCCTTCCCTCAATCATTTGCGAATGTTTGAATGCCCGATCAGGTATGTAGATGAACACTAGGTCGGAGCTTGTGTGAATATAGTCGGACAGGATGAGTGGATAGATCCCATAAGACAATATGTTCAGGGCGGTCAAGGGGAAATTCTCAGCTTGTAGCCCGCTGGCTTCTTGAGGATGGATGCCTTCTGGATGTTTTTGGACATAGCCTGTCTGTTGGGCAATTTGCTTTTCCCCCTTCCATATCTCATTCCACCATTGCTGGAAGATTTTTGGTAACCAAATCTGCCCCAGAGGAAATCTCTCAAAGAAAAGGGGCCAAGTATATGACAAAGAAGTTCGACTCACATAGTTTTGATAAGGGTAAGTAGTAGAACTCTTGCAGATGTAAAATAGACTTTCTTCTGAAGATTTTGGTGCATGTTTCTTGAGCCCTTCCCCCCATTCTTGTATTTTGGCCATCTCATCCAAGAGTTCCAGGGCTTCGGCGCCACCAATTCTTTCTTTTACTTCTTTTTGCTGGCGCTCGGCGAGCCCCGTTTGGAATTGCTCGTCTAGCCAGGAAGCTAATTCCTTATCAAATAGACTATCGTAATTGACCTTACGAAGTAATCGAAACATCAAGGCACCTCATAAATATCAAAAAGTCTTTCGCATAACGTTCCGAGCGTATCTGAAGTTCCAAGCGAAGCGAGGAATTTGGACGAATGCTTTAGCCGTAGCCAGATACGCTCTGTTAAGTGATGTCGACTCATTAAAATACCTCGTCTAAACTTTTTGCATTCCTTATTTTGTCAAATGTAGTATATCTAGGTGCTTGTGGGGCTTTCACCTCCCCCTTTGGTTTAGGAATTAATTTTAAATGCTCTATTTCTTTTGCTTGATCCTCAAAATAAATGATGAATTTATCAGTATCTTTATATCTTTCAATTTTAACTACTTTCGCATAATGTGTTATTGCTGATGTCGGAGCCGTTTGATAACCAGCAATATATTTTATTTTACCTATCATTGATTTTGATATTCTGATCGCATACCAGCAATTTTCTCCTAAGAATGTTTCTTCAAAACCCTCTTTATTAGCTGGAACGACTATTGTATCGACATTTTCTATCACTCCTCCGGCAACTTTACTTTTTTTAAATTCTCGTATATCTGCTTGAAAGGGTATATATTTGTGTACATGGCAATCGAACTCTTCTTCATCAGTTATAAAGGTCTGAAATTCAACCACTTCTGTATTCATTGTTAATTGATTGAGAACATTAATTAAATCATCTGTTCTCTGGTCAATTATTATTATTGCTCCAACCGGCTTATCAAAGATGATTAATTCAAGAAAAGCATCTATGTTTCTGATGTTAAGAGATTTTAATTTATCGTCTATGAAAGATTTTTTTGCGGTGTCTTTTATTATATCGTTTAATAAAAACTCCTTAATTTTTCTCCCACTTGCTTTGTAAGATATTGAAAACTTTAATAACTGTTGACCAATATGGGCAAAGGGATCATGGCTCGACAACTCATTTTCGATTATATATAATCGGGGATCACTTTTAAAAGAAAAGTCAATTAAATAACCATCTGGGATAGATAATATATCTCCCCTCCCTATCCTTTTCTTAATATCTATATAGATGGATTCATCCCCAAATAATTCTCGGGAATGGGTGATAACCTCTTTTTCAAATTCTTCTTCCAAATCCCATAGATGCTGGTTATAAACTTTCTCAGTTATAAGCAAATTTTCCATCAGTATCATCCTCCTCAATTAATTTAGCCGATTTTACTTGACTCAGGTATATCTGCAATGCGGATATACTCATTTTGGGAGTGTCCTTTAACTTATTTCATAATCGTATACATCTTTTTAGTTAAGACATAGGGCACATATAAAGGTGTCGCAACCATGTAAAATTTTAGCGTATCTTATTATAGTGGGAGTTTTCTCTGAGTCGAAACATTCTCCATCAAATTAAAAATCATGTTTTGATTTTAGTCTCATAGAGATACCTATGAGAATAAGCAAAACTAAAGTTTTGGACTTCCTCATGAGATGCCAGATTGAAAGAGGGGGATATTCTGGTAATGACATTGCGAAATAAGCAAGTCCCTGGTTGTAATAAGCCACTGCAAAGTTTTCCCCCAGTTCTTCTTTAATTTTGTCATCTTCTGCAAGTTTTTCTGCAAGCTCGAAATAAGAAATTGAAATGTCATATTCTCCGATAGTTCCAAAAGTGATTCCCTCGTTCATTAAAAGTTCCGCAGATATACTTCTATCTTCCTTTATCTGTTCGTATGCCTCCTCTTTCCTGCCTCTTCGTAGTAATTCTTCTAATTCGTCAAGATTCGTCAAGTTATTCCTCCTCACTTTTTTCGATTTGTTTTTTATGACATTTTGTTGCAAACACTATTTATATCCCGTTAGACAGGTCTTGTAAATCCCCTCTAATCTCTTACTTAAAATCCTTTCATTTAAAGTTTGTGTTTCATTTCTCCCAAAGCTTCCACCATTTCTTTTGTGCAGAAGGTAGTCTGAGCTTCAAATGAGCTTTTTGCTCAAAAGCAAGGCCCCTTCTCAGTTCCTCGTTCGCTACTTCCGTTCTATCCCGTTTCTCTTGAAGATACTTCTTATCTTCTATCACAGATAACCCACGATGTTACCCCTTATTTCCACAGCTCAAGCTCTTCTCGTGTTCTTACCCAAGGCATTCAACTCTTCTTTTTATCATATTCATGCAGTGCTTTGAATATTTCTTTACCATCGCATCATACACCTTTTTTGACATATCGTTTTTCAAAAGTGACGGAGTGAGTGGCTCAAAATTCGAAAAGATTTTGGCTTCTTTTAGACTCGGTGGGTTGACAGTCTAAATCAAGAGATGAAAAAGGGGAAGGGATGAAGGAGGGGTAAAGATACACCCTCTCCCTCCATAAATAATGCTCCACCAGCATCTACTTCATCAGCCACACTCCCTCTACACCCTCAAAATGTGGATCGGCTGTAGCGAGTTCAGAATTAACGCTCATAGCACAAGCGTATATGAGCGCATCCATGGCGTGCAAGCCATACTTTGTAGAGATGTCCGCCGCACTATCAGCGATCTCCTCGGTCACCTCCACGATTATGCTCCGCTCCTTGATAAAATCCATAGCCTCTTTCACTCCTTCCATACCCTCTTTCTTCAGTTTCCTCTTCACCTCAAAAATGGAGAGAGAAGACGTGTAGAGGATCGTTTCGGATTCAATGAGTTCTTTAACCTCCTCCCTTTCAGCAAAGAAATAAGCGAGCCAGATAGAGGAGTCGAGAAGTTTAAATTCTGTCCTCCTCATCCCTCAATCCCTCCAGGATCTCCTCCATCGTTTTCCTCCCGAAAGTCCCATACATGCTCTTACCCGGCTTTATAGCGTCCTTTATGAGAAGCACTATCACCTCATCATAACTCGAAAGCCGCTTCCTCCCTTTTATCTGCCGTAAAGCTTTTAGAGTTTCCTCCTTCACTTGAACCGTTGTGACCATACTATATTCTATATACCATAGTAACGTTTATAAATAAATGACGCCATGCCAGCAATGGAAGAGAAAAAGAGATTGGGAATTGGATACCGATATGTCCCTTTTATCACGCTGTCAGAGCTAAAGCCACGAGTTTGGATCACGCTTTCGGGCTGCAACTTCAAATGTAAAGGATGTTTTAGCATCGCTCGTGGCACGGTAGGCGAGCCGATGACTGTTGAGCAGTTAATAAGTTTAGTGAAGAAATCGTCAAGTGAATATTATGGGAATACACCGCTGGAAGAAGCAGTAATAACGGGTGGCGAACCTACGCTAAACAGACATTACCTCGTGGATTTGGTAACGCAGCTAAAAAAAATTGTTGGATGGATAGTGCTTGATACGAATGGATACTTTTTAGACGATGCTTACCTGGAAGAGCTAATAGAAGCAGGTTTAAGTGAAGTCATGTTTGACTTGAAGGCGTATGATGAGAAACTGCATGAATGGTACACCGGGCACTCGAATAAAAGAATATTAGCGAATATAAGAAATGCGTACGGAAAAATAAAGCTCGTGGTGAACACCGTATATATACCGGGAATTGCGGATGACCCCGAAATAGAGCAGATAGTGAAGTTTTTAGCTGAAATAGACAAGAAAGGCGAGATAGATTACAGGATAAATAGATTCAGAGCGGAGTTGAGCCACGAGAAAATATCGAGGAATCCATATCCGGAGGAGATAGAGCGTGCTTACTCGATTGTTGCTAAATATATGAAAAACTCGGTGATAGGCAAGAGTTGTGTGCGAGAAAGGAGAATAGGCGTAAAAAGGGGTTGGATAACGGTATTCCCGGATGGGACTTTAAAAGGGCGAACTTTGGATGATTACAGGGCAGGGTTTAGTGCTTAGAATTTATACCACAAGATATTGAGCAATTACATATAGACAATGATAAGGAAATTCAAGAAGTCGGACTTGTGGGAAATTATAAGAATAGAGAAGAAAGCATTCCCCAAATCGCCTTACAACAGGTTTATTTTTTTGCATTATGCATCCGCATACCCCGATAATTTTCTGGTATACGTAGAAGATGAAGGAACGCAGTTGAATAAAATCGTTGGCTATATAATCTTTTATCCTGAGGGGCATATAGTGTCTATCGCAGTGCATCCTGCGTATAGAAGGAGAGGGATAGGGACAGAGCTTGTGGCGGTGGTATTGAAAAGAACGAAAGGTAAGGCAAGTGTGGAAGTGCGAGATAGCAACGAAGTGGCAAAGGAGTTTTATACACATTTAGGCTTCTCCCTTCGAACTATAATCCCAGAGTATTACGGCGACGAAGATGCACTTGTGATGGTGCGAACAGGTACAAATTAAAAAATCCCTAACATTTCTTCCTTATCCACGGTAGCTACGCAAACTACACTATCTGCCCCACCGTAATATACAAAATATTTATTCCGTACCTCACATGCACCGCAAGCAAATACAACACGAGGTACCTCGCCTCTTATTTCATAATCCGCCTCTGGTTCGATAATAGGTTCAGGATGCCGGTATAACACTTTTGAAGGGTCATCCAGGCTGAGCATCGCCGCTCCCAATCTATATACATTATCCTCGTCAACACCATGGTATATCAGCAGCCATCCTTTCTCCGTCTTTATTGGCGGAGCACCCGCACCAATCTTCTCACTTTCCCAACCTCCTTCTTCGCACGGTGCCATAATTTCTCTCGTCCCATACCACTCAGCTAAGTTATCTGAGTAACTAATCCAGATACCCATACGCTCTCCTTCTCGTGTTGGCCTATGAAGAAGCACATATTTACCTTCAATCTTATCAGGGAAGAGAACGGCATTTTTGTTATTCATCTCAGGCCACCATACATCATATCTCCTCCAACTGATAAAGTTATCCGTGGATGCTAAACCTACCCGCATCCCCCTCTCAGAATAAGCGGTATAAGTCATATAATAACGGTTTTCAAGTTTTACCACCCGTGGGTCCTCACACCCTCGTGGTTCCAATATCACTTTCGGCGTGAAAACCGGTTTGTCAAAGCGAAAGAAGTTGAAACCGTCTACACTTACTGCATACCCAATTCTTGAAATACCATCCCGCCCCATAGCCCGGTAAAGGAGGTGAAATAAACCATGATCATAAACAACCGCGGGATTAAAAACATCTTCTGATTCCCATGCATTCTCTGGCTTGGGCTTCAATATCGGGTTGCCTTCGTAACGCCTCAACTTCATTCAATTACAACCTCCTCTCCTTCAATACCCCGGTAAAAACGTCTATGTATATCTCTGCTATCTTCTCCGCAGACATTATATGTGTGTACACCTCTTCCGCTTCTATAACTCTCTTCGCTATCCTCTCATCTTCACAAAAGTCAACCAATTTATGGCACAGGTCCTCCGTATCACTATAATAGGTCACTTCATCCTTCAATGGCTGGAAGTACTCGGATTGCTGTGGAATGAAGATTGGGCAATCAGCACCTATCGCCTGGAAGATTGTAGCAGAAACAAGCCTGTGGTATCTGTTCTGGTATTTATGGAAAATAACCGCATCCGAAGCAAATAGATACTCGTCAAACCGCTCATCTGATAAAGTCCCCTCTTCACGAACAATCATCCATGGTGGTGCCGACTCCTTCTCAAGCATCTCGTAGCCATGAGAAATCACAAATAATAAAACCACTTTCGACTTTAACTCTTCACACAAGTATCTCAGGTATGGATAATATCCCCTCTGGCAGAAAGTGAAGATTATTTTCTTATCCATCGGCAAATCAAGTCTTTTTCTGCTTTCATACTTGTCCCCATGCCTTATAGGGAAACAGGGAAAGGGGATGTATTCTGCGTCAGGATAAACATCCTTCAGGAACTCTTGCCGCTCATCGAAGTAAACTACTTTATCCCAGGGAAACTGATAAAACCACGTTTCCTCCGGTAACTTATCTTCGTGAACGATATGAACCGTTCTCGCCCGATTTTTTATCATAGGGAATATCCTGGCGAGCGGTTCTACGGGGAGCGTCCTTAAGTCCTCCACTACAAAGATGTCAAACTCTGATGTGAGTATGGGTCTTGGGTCGAGGAAGTTTTTCCCAAAGCATCTTATTACATAACGCCCGTCTTTACCCGTAAATTTGTCTTCGCCGAACTCATCCTTAAGAAAACTGAATACAGTTACTTTATGCCCCATCGCCAGCCATGCATTCACCAGCGCTTTTGCATGCACCGCAGCGCCAGTTTCAACGTTCCATGAGGTCATCACTGCAATCTTCATTTGTTCTCCACCGTGCTTTATAAAGAATTTTAAAGTACTATATATAACTTACTATTATTTGCGCTATTTTCTGGTTACATCTTCAAACAACCTTATAAACTTCATTTCTTTTACTTATTCCACACCCAGATACAATCGTAAATGTTTGCGTACGGTTACTGGCCATGAGGTAGCTCTCCGGTATTTTTCCGTTCTCTCGAGTACATACTGCTCAAATTCCTTATCCGTAAAAAGGCGGATAGCCGTTTGTGCAATCCCTGATACGTCACCCGGAAGAATAAGCAGTTCGTCAGAAATATGTTTGACCACCTCAAACTTCGGCACCCTGTAAGCAATAACTGGTTTCTTTGCCCCTATTGCAAGATGAATTGAACCGGAAGCAGACCGATCTTCATGATAATGGAGGTATAAAACAACATCGGATGCTCCGAATACATAGGGTATCTCCTTGTTTGAAATGAAGTTATCGGAAAATAGTACGTTATCGGTAAGTTTATTTTTTAAAATCATCTTTTTGAGAAATTGAACGTATTTTCTCTGTTTTTCTGATGCGGTAGGTGCAAGACCGCCAGCAATAAATAAATACACATCTTCAACCTCATATATTATCTCTTTGAGCACCTCAAGCGAAACATCCAGACCCTTAAAGGGATTGATAAAACCAAACACAGTAATTATATTGCCCTCTTCTGGTAATTTTAGCCTTCTCCTCGAATCTTTCTTATCTGCATCACTGAGCGCGGTACCATGTGTGATAATATGAATCTTCTCCGATGGTATCCCAAGCCGCTCTAATATCGCTTTCTGCGAATCAAGATGGACAATTACCTCGTCAGCAAGCTCAGCAATTTTCTTAACGCAATTCTCGGCCATCTTCATCACCCCTCTATTAGAGAATTGGAGTGGTGTTATACAATGGATAGTTATGATCGTCCTTTTTCTCTCTGCGGTCAATCTCTTAAGCAGCGTTGGCAGTCTGTCATCAAACTTGTAAATGCCGAACTCATGTTGAATATGGACTATATCTGCGTCCTTTATATTGCTGATGATTGGGTCTACATAATTCTCATTCCTATCCCAACAGGGGACCACCTCAAATTTGTCCTGCTTGAATGGCGATGCACCCTTCTCGGCAACCACCTTAATGTCCACTAAGGGACTCACCTTTTGGATTGCCCGAATGACATAATCCGTATACGTGGCTATTCCACACTGCTGAGGGAGATAGGTAGATACGTATGCAATTTTCATCTTTCAACATTATTATAACCCTATGTTAAATATTTCTAAATTCATATTCCGTTTTTCTAAAATAAAGAAAAATGGTGCGATACAAGTGTTTCTATTCCCCACTTTCAAACACTTTGTTTATACCTCTCGCTGTCGCCCTTTCGTCTTTGTTCAGATGCAACATGCGTGCTTCAGCGGTTTTCAGGATGGCTTCCAGCATCTCTCCGTAGGGCATTCCAGCGATGGCAGCCATCTTTGCTAAATGCCCATCCCAGCACCAGCCGGGATTAGGATTAACTTCTAAGAGTTTGGGGTTGCCTTTAGCATCCAATCTCCAGTCGAATCTGGCGTAATCCCTGCATTCAACCCGCTCAAAGAGTTTCAAACACCATTCCACGATGTTTCTTTCCACCTCTTCGGGAAGTTCCGCCCTTACTGACTGAATATTCCAATATGGCGATTCAGGGAGCCACTTCACTTCGTAGCCACATATCCGCGGAAATCCTTCAGGTAGCGATGAGTAATCCTCTTCAACAATAGGCAGAGCCGTGTAAGATTCAGGTGGATTGCCAATAATGCCCACGCTCAGGTCCTTGCCACTCAGAAACTCCTCCACGAGTATTGGCTTATCATAGCCGAATTTCTCTCTTATCTCTGAAATTGCATTCGTCAGTTCCTCCGGGCTGTATGCCACACTTCTCTGCGTTATCCCGAAACTGGAATCGCCGAAGTTTGGCTTTGCGATTACCGGGAAGTCGAAAAGAAGTTCAAAAGCAGTATCTTCAGGCTTGATGAATACCGCTTCAGGCACAGGAATATCCATCTCCTTTGCGATTCCCCTCACAAGCGACTTATCATAACAGAAAGTGAGACATTGAGGACCTGAGCCTGTGTAAGGAATGCTGAGCATTTCGAGAAGCGCAGGAACATGCAATTCCCTTCTTGCTTCGTTCGAAAAACCTTCATCACAGAGATTGAACACAAAGTCTATCTTCGCTCGCATCTTTATCAAATCCTGAATAAGCGTGTCGTGAGTGCAGAGATAAGTGAACCGGAAGTCCTTCAATTCCCGCAACGCTTCTTTCAACCGGTCAATCGTATATAAATCATCGTCATCAAAGACGCAACAGGGTTTTATACGGTCTGGTTTGTACGGGTCACCCAGGATTACCACGACATTCTTTACCTCAATTCTCTTTTTCTTCTTTAGAGGTGTCCATTCCTTTCTGACCACTGCGGTGACCACAATGCGTTTCTCCATCATTCCCAGGTCTTGATTCCGCTGTGAATTGGATGAGAAGTCGTCATTAAAAGTGACGTCGTTGAAACCTGCTGTCTTCAGCAGTTCATATAAACTTTCACGAGTGTAAAGCCTTTCAGCATAAAATTGGTCCACGATTACACCTTTTCCTACATGTGTTACCACCTCTCGTGAAATCAGACGCTGTCCATCCAGCGCAAGAGAACGCTCCCGGCAAACGAAAAGGTTCTTATCTATCCATTCCCATGACCTGAGCTGGAAGTGTTCCCTCTGATATTCCCCATCCGCAACGTCAATAATAAAACGTCTCCATGGCTTTAAAACCCTGAAAATTTCTTTTAGGACTCGCAAGTCGTCCTGAACTGTCTCGAAGTAGCCGAAACTGTTGCCAAGAAGCATAACAGCATCAAAAGTATCGGGTGGATAATGTAGTCTTCTGGCATCTCCTTCCCTGAACCTGACAGACAAACCTTCCTTCTTTGCTTGCGCTTTCGCTTTTTGAATAAGGTAATGTGAGCGGTCTAAACCCTCCACATCCTTGAATCCCCTTTTCGCTAATTCTAAGGAATGGCGACCCTGCCCACAGCAGAGGTCGAGAATCTTGTCGTCAGGCGAAAGGTGAAGAATTTCTGAGAAGTAATCGACCTCTTTTCGGGTGATGTTCTGGTCATCAACCACATCCGCATCGGTTTTTAAGTAGATAGAATTGAAAATCTGCCGCCACCAATCTGGACGCACATGCTCCTCCAGGTTAGAGACCGGTCCCAGTGGTTTGGTTCCCCCGGTCATCTTCCGCCGCGGCGGTGGCTTTTCTTTTGATGTTTCGTCCTTCATGCCTTTATCCTCTTGATGGCGGTAGAACTTATTATTCCATAGTTTAAATACACAAGAAATAAGAAATTTAAGCGTGTGACTTCTAATCTTAATTATAATGTGCTCCAACTAAACATGATGGATATACCAACAAGAACCTTGAATACCCCCCTTATTAAAATATCAATTGTGATTATAGCCACGGTCATAGTTGTACGGGTCATAAACCGAGCTTTGGCAACTTACTTCAAATTCGCAAGCGAGAAGCCGAAAGTTGATGAAATAACTTATACGGTTGTTAGAAGATTTTTCGCCCTTTTCGTGTCGGCGATGTCGTAGAAATGGAAAATGAATATGGAACTATAGAAGAAATAAAACCTAAGGAGAAAAAAAAGGATGAAGGGATTAGCCTGTAATAACTCCTCTTCTTTCTCCCCAACTGTCTTCAATTACTTCCCTGTCCACTCTTATAAATCTTTCCAAAAGTTCTCTTGCCACTTCGTCTGGATACTGTAGCGGCGGATGCTTCATCGTATACGCAGATATTTCTATCAGCGGTCCTGCAATTCCTCTATCCAGCGCAAGTTTGCATACCCGTATCGCATCAATCGTGCTTCCTCCACTGTTAGGCGAGTCCTCCACTGAAAGTCTGAGTTCAAGGTCTATCGGAATATCTCCAAATATTCGTCCTTCCATCCGCAAGAAACATATCTTGTTGTCGCGCTGCCATGGGACGTAATCAGAGGGGCCTATGTGAATGTCATCGGGCATCAACGGAACATCCAGAACCGACTGCACCGCCTCTGTCTTTGAAATCTTCTTTGATTTCAATCGCTCCCGGTTCAGCATATTCAAAAAATCGGTGTTTCCACCTGTGTTAAGCTGATAGGTCCGGTCGAGCTTACATCCGCGGTCGTTGAACAACTTCGCAAGCGTTCTGTGAACAATCGTCGCACCAATCTGCGATTTCACATCGTCGCCGACCACAGGTAATTTCTTCTCCTCGAATTTCCTCCCCCATTCGGGGTCGGATGCGATAAACACTGGCATGCCGTTGATAAACGCCACACCTGCTTCCAAAGCCGCTTTCGCATAGAACCTCGTAGCTTGCTCCGAGCCCACGGGCACGTAATTCACCAAAATCTCAGCACCGCTCTCTTCAAGCTCCTTCGCTACATCGCATGGCTCTTCATCCGCAACCACGAATGTTTTATCCTCTGGATACCTGTACATGTGTGATGCCACACCGTCCAGAACCGGTCCCGTCCTTACTTCCACACCGTAATAAGGTACTCGATAAAAAACCACAGTGCAATTAGGCTCTGCAAAAACCGCTTCACTTAGGTCCTTCCCCACTTTCCTCTTATCTACGTCAAATGCCGCTACAACCTCTATATCGCCTGGTCTGTATCCATTGATCTCATAGTGCATCAAACCGATGCAATCCTTCGCATCCACGTGTTTGTAATACTCGACTCTTTTTCTCACCCCCTTTATTTGCTCTAATTTTTCTCCTGCTCCAAAACATCCCAGAGATAATCCAGTAAATTACCTAAATCGCAGGTTAACAGGATAACATATTTATCGCCACTGCCACAGTAGAGGTGGAGTTTATCCTTTACAACAACGATTCCGGTGGGAAAAACGACTGCGGGGACATCAACTGGATATACCACATCGCCATAAAGTTCATAGGGCTTTGAAGGGATATAGATTGGCACTTTAGTTCTACATAAGACATCTCTCGGATTCTCTAAATCTAATATGGCTGCGGATACAGAGTATGCCTTTTTAATCCCCTTTTTCAGCCCGTAACTCTTTGCCATCTCTGAATTTATTTCTCCAACACCGTGATAGATCAGTAACCATCCACTCTCAGTTTTTATAGGTGGTGGACCTGCACCTATCTTTTCTTTCTCATGTTGATACATGCCCGCTTTTAAAATTCGATTTTTTTTGCGCCTCTCATGAAGAATCAGCCATTCCTTTCTATGTTTATCTGGCATTAATAATTGCTCCCATCCAGCATCCAATACATCGAGAAATATGCCATTGGATGGAGGGTATCTCAGTAGCATATAGACATCTTCATTTTCCATAAATGGTATCGAATTTCGAGATTCTATGCCGTGTACTATCCCATGATAGGCAATCTCTTTAAAGTCGGATGTAGAATAGATGGCTATTCTATCATCATCTCCATTACCCTTGAATGGAGGGTTTAACTTCCCCGTACCTATCAATAAATATTTTTCCCGAAGCTTGATTATCCTCATATCCTCTATCCCATAGAGAAAATCCTTATGCTGGGTTCCATCTCCCGTAATTACAGAATTGTTGATTCTTTGAAAACGGACGCCATCTTCGCTTATCAATGGCCATATCTCTGAAATATATTCCTCAAATTTGTTTCTTTTAATGCCTGATTTATGGTCAAAAAACTCTTTCTTTCGGTAGTTTGTATGGCATCTCGGCGTTAATAATATCTTACCATAAAAAATTTCTGCTCCCGGATTGAAAACTGCTCCTGACTGAGGTCTTCCATTTTCGTAGCATAATAAACCCAAATCGTTGGGTTCTATTATGGGATTACCTTTATACGAGTCCAATTTAAATACCTTCTCGCCGGAATCCAGTCTGAGGACTTCACCTTCACCAAATTCTTTCACTTCCACTTCTTCTTTCCTCCCTCACCTTCTCAAATAGTTGTATAAACCTATCCGCTACCCTGCTCGCATTATTCTCCCTTAGATAGGATTTTGTCTTTTCAACATCAAATTCCCCATCGAATAAGTCAACGAGTTTGAGCTTCATGTCATCAATATCCCTATACTTAACAATCTCGTTTCCATGCAATTCCACATAGTTCGAATCGTGAAACAGGATAGGACACCCGGAACCGAGTGTTTGGCATACAGTGCTTGAAATTACCGCTCTATGTTTGGATGATTCCTTAGGGATGAGCAGTACATCACAGGCATGCAGATAATCGTAGAGTGCATCTAAAGAAAGAGCTTTTATCCTCACATCCATAAAATCATATTTTTCTTCCCATTTTCGTAATTCTCTATGCTCCAGTTTACTTTCCGGATTGGCAATAATCAGGTATTTAAAGGGATGCTCTTTTTTTAACACTCCTAAAGCGGGTAAAACCTCTTTAATCTCCTCTAAACTGAAACCGAATGAGAATACAATCTTATCGTCCAATGGAAGACCTAATTTCCTCCTTGCTCCCTTCTTGTCACCAACTTTAAGTGGATGACAGGGATAAGGAATTATGTGAATAATATCTTTGGGAAAAAATCTCACGAGAAAATCTCGGTAGCGTTGATCGAAACAAACGATAGCGTCCCAGTTAAATTTGTAGAAGAGCGGATCCTTGGGTGGGAAACCCTCGTGGACTACCAGTACAGTAATTGCCTTTTCCTTTATCTTCGGAAATACATCCAGGAGCTCTTTGGTTGGGAGCCTCTCCACATTTTGAGCCACAAATACCTCATAATCCTCTTCGAGCAAAGGAGTAGGCTCGAAAGAATCTGCCTTTGTCAGGGGAAAAATTTCACTAACATCAAAATGCCTGATAACGAAATCTTCATCCTCCTGTTGGGTAGGTCTGAAATCCGGATGCTTACGAGCGGAAAACACCACCAGGCTATGCCCGCTCTTTATCCACTCCCTCCCAACAAATTCCGCGTGAATGGAGGGACCATTGGCGGCATTCCACAGACTCATCATTCCTATTTTCATTTTTAATCACCCCCAATAGGCGTTCTCGGAGTTAATTTACCAGCCCGATAGAAATACAAAATCGCCCTTGAACCATAAAATATAGCGCTAACTAATGACCATAAGGATATGGCTACTAATGAATAGAGCGGGATATTAAATAATACGCCAATCAGGATAAAGATTATATAACTGTTTTTTCTCCCATCGAACTTTCTGAATACTCGTTCCACCTTACCATAATCTGGCAAGGGAATACCTATAACTTTTTCAAATATATCCTGTCCGTATTGAGAAAAACCATCGAATAAGAGAATGAACGTTGAAAGCAGTATTGGCATTGTCCCATATTCTCTTGATAGAAAAATTGCCAGTGCGATATACCACGAATGCTCAAACAGAAAATCGAATGCGTGCTCCATTTTTCCAATATTAGAAGATGCCATTTTTATTCTGGAGAGTTTTCCGTCCACACCATCCATAAAAGAGACGACAAAGATGAGAAGAGAAGCAGCCAACAAATAACCTTTAAGAAATAAGAACGTTGTTAAATAGGCGATTACATTCGTTAGTATAGTAACCTGGTTTGGTGTAATCTGCGTATTTGCAAATCTGCTTACGATAAAATTTTCTATTGGTTTATTCACGTAGGTTGCAAGCAAGTCATTTCTTCCTTTGCAGGCATTCTCAATCAAAATCCTTTTTGCTTCGATTACATCCTCTTTTGTATCAATATCCATCCAGAAAGCCTTAATCTCCTTGCGCATGCTCGGTATATAGCTATTAATTTGCGTGATGTCGAATATTCCAGCATCCCAGTTATCAGCAGCTTTTGCAATACCGTCAGCAAGTTCCGTTTTACCTTCTTCTACTGCCCCACCTATATAAGAAAATATCTTTGGTGAGCAAAGAAATATGCCGGTGTCTATGCAGTTTGATTCCTCAATATGCTTGCCTATATCAACGATTTTTCCATTCTTTTCGAGAACTTTCGTGTCCCCTGGTAGAGGTTTCCTTCTATCAACGGCTAAGATAAGCGAACTTATCATATCAGAATCAATAAATTCTCTTAGAATGCCACCATCAAAGATATGGTCTGACATCAACAGTATAAAGTTCTCATTTAACACTTCTTTAGCTTTTAAAACAGAAAACCCATTTCCCTCTTCCCATTCTTCATTCTCAATGTAATCTATTTTTACTCCCAGCCGCTCCCCATCTTCTAATTCCGCTTTTATTTTATCTCCAAGATAACCAACGACGATTACAAATTCATTAATGCCTGCTTCCTTTGCAGTTAATAGTACTCTTTCAATTAAAGACAAACCCAAAAGTTGAATCAGGGGCTTAGGCTCATCTTTAGTTAGACTTTCGAGTCTACTACCCTTTCCAGCAGCAATTATTAAAGCCTTCATACTCATTCGGGAGTTATTTTGAGTTGTTCTTCTTTGCGGGTCTTTAATACGGTTGTTACCCTTGTGTTTACAATATTTGGTATGATTCGGATTCCCCTTACCACGAGATCCCTCAGGTCTTCAATGGTCTTAGCTCTTATTTTGGCGATAATGTCATAGTCCCCGAAAGTTTCATGGATTTCGAGCACCTCATCCAGCCTTCCAAGGTTTCTGATAACTTCTTCAATTGTGTTAGGTTTTACGTTGATCTCGATAAACGCTGCGACACCCTTTTCCACTTTCGCCGGTGCTAATACTGCGGTGAACTTCTCTATTACGCCTGCCTCCTGAAGCTTCTTAACCCTCACGTGGATGGTGGGGTCTGAGACGCCCAACTCTTTCGCAATCTCTACGAAGGGCTTTCTCGAATCCTCTTGAAGCATCTCGATTATCTTCTCATCAATCTCATCAAGTTCGACTTCTTCTCCCATCTCATCGATAAGTATATCGTAATAAATATATAAATTCTTTAAGAAAATTCATTCTTATGTTCCTTTTTTATAAGATATATAAGTCAATAGATAGATTTATTTAGAAGTTCTTAAATAAAGACGAGGATCATGTATGCAGAATCCGGAAATGCTTCTTCACCTCTTTGAATCATCCAATTATATAATATTTTGCGGTCTTCTCTCCCGCCTTCCTCTTCACAAGTTTCTTCTTTACCAGCTCGTTTAAGCTGTTCGCTACTGTCCCTTTCGGGATTCTCGCTTCCCTTACAATATCCTCCATTCCCTTTGCCCTTCCCTCGCTTCTCGCACCTTTCTTTACCATCGCATCATACACCTTTTTTGTGTTGCCCGATAGTTCTTTCGCCACTGCTCTCACCTCACGAACTCAGTCCCTTATAGCATGTTTTTATATTTAAATATTTCCAAACTCATATTCCGTCTTTTCTAAAATAAAGAGAGATAGTGCGACGATACGGCACTATCTAAAAAGTTTTTATAACTATTGATTGAAAGAGATTAAAGTGAGAAAGATGACGAACGAGAAGACGGGAGAAAAAGATAAAGATACGATTTACCTCGTTCCACACTCGCATTACGATGCCATCTGGGTCTTTACGAAGGAAAGCTATTTTTACATCAATATAATGCTCATTCTGAAGGAGGTGGCGAGTCTCGTTGAAAAGACTGATTACAAGTTCCTGATAGAGCAAACTTTTCTGCTGGAGGAGATGGAGAAGAGGTACCCGGAAGTATTCTCAAAGATTGCGAGGTGCATAAAGGAAGGCAAGGTGGAGATTGCCGATGGAGAATACCTGATGGCAGATACGATGCTCCCGGAAGGAGAAACGTTGATAAGAGAAATCCTGGAAGGTAAGAGATACGTGAAGGAGAAGTTAGGAGTTGACGTTCCGGTAATGTGGCAAGCTGACAGCTTTGGTTTGAATGCCCAGCTCCCACAGATATACAAAAAATCAGGCTACAAATATGTTGCATTCAGAAGAGGAGCAACGAAGAGAAAGCCTTCGGAATTTATATGGGAGGGTTTGGATGAAACGAGGATTTTAGCTCACTGGATGCCTTTAGGATACAGAGCAGGGTTAGACTTGACAAAGCTGGAGGAAAGCTATGAGAAACTTAAAGACTTAGCGGCAACCTCTCACATCTTGATGCCTTCCGGGAGTGGAGTTACGATGCCGCAGCCGGAAACACCGGAAGTTGTGAAGGTGTGGAATGAGAGGAAAGGAGAAGTAGCAAAGATGAAGATTGCAACGCCAAGTGAATACTTTGAAGCACTGGAGAAGGAAATAAAGGAGAAGAATCTTAAGATGGACGTGTGGAAAGGAGAGATGTATTCAGGGAAATATTCCGAGGTATTTCCAAATTGCTGCTCGAGCAGGATGTGGCTAAAACAGGATCTTTGCGAGTTCGAGGGTTGGTTGACATGTTGCGAGCGGTGGTGTACACTAACCCACCTCCTGAATAACCCCTCTGAGGAGTTGAGAAATTGCTGGCGGAAAATTTTGTACATTGCATTTCATGATGTGGTTCCTGGAACAGGTATGGACGCGGGTTACGAGGAGGTGAGGCACTTCCGTAGCTTTTTCAATACTGAGATGACCGCCCGCTGCCTTCGCGTACATACTCAAGTAATAGAGGTGGAATCGGAGAAAGGCGTTGAAAGTGGGGATATAATAGTATTTAACTCGATGTCGTGGGAAATGAAGAGCTGGGTAGAAATGGATTTGAACTTTGACATAGGGAAAGTGGTAACGATTAAAGGCTTACAGAGTGGTGAAGAGGAGATAGATGTGGAGGTGATAAAGTTTGCGAGGTACAAGGATGACTCTTTGAGATATGAGAGGATAGGATTTGTTCCCACAGTTCCTGCAATGGGATATAAGGTGTATAAAATCCTTGAGCGTGAGCCTAAACGGTATCGTTATGACCCAAATTTTGTCATGGTAAGGGGGAACATCATAGAGAACAGATTCTTTGGGATTGAAGTCGACCCATCCACGGGGTTGATTGACGTGTACCAAGACGAGATGGGAGGGAAGAGGGAGAAGCTTTGTACGGGGAATGAGCTTGTGCTGGAGGAAGAAACCGGCGACCTCTACTACCACCGACAAACACTGGGTATCCCATTGAAGACAGAAAAGGGGGAAGGAGTGAAGTACGGCTCGTTCAGGGTGGAGGATTTCGGGATAAATGAAAGTCCTTTGAGGCGGGTTATCAACGTCGAGACCAATTATTTTTCGCTTAGATGGCCGTACCGATTGACGGAGAAACTGGAGCCACTTATATGGGAGCATAAATTCCTCGAATGTTCAAAGAAAATAATAGTTTATAAGGACATTCCGAGAATAGATTTCATCACGAGTGTAGTGGACAAGCATCCGAGGGCACGGCTCAGAGTCAGGTTCTCCACAGACATGAAATCTTCGGATTATGCCTGCGGGACCCAATTTGGCGTTGTTTCACGACCGACAGACCAGTGGCACTATAAGCCCAAGGAGGAGTGGGTGGAGGAACCCTGTGGCGTATACCCCTCACTGAAATGGCTTGATTATTCTGATGGAAAGAAGGGCTTGACCGTGATCCACAAGGGGATACCGGAAAACGAGGTAAGGGATGGAGATGTCTATTTAACACTGCTAAGAAGCGTTTTAATGCTCTCTTCGGATGGCAGGACAGGTCCTGCAATACCGGTTCCGGATGCACAGGAGTTAAGAAGATACGAGTTCCGGTATTCCATTTACCCACACAAAGGAGATTGGCGTGAAGCTTCGTCCTACAAGCATGCTTTTGAGTTCAACTATAATTTGGATGCAGTGCAGTTGCGTGAGGGCGAAAAAATTCCTTGGAAACGGTCTTTTTTGAAAATAGAGCCGGAAAATGTCGTTTTAGCCGCACTGAAAAAAGCAGAGGATGGGGATGAGGTAATTTTGAGATTTTATGAGACGAAAGGAGAAGAGACGGATGCTGAAATAACACTTTTCAAGGAGCCAAAGGCAGTCAAGGTGGTGAACCTGCTGGAGGAAGAGGACGAGGGAGTGGTAAAAGAGTTGAAACAGGAGGGAGAAAGAATAAAGTTGAAGGTGAAACCTTTCGAGATAGTTACTTTGAAGGTAAAACTTTAAAATTCACCTTGAGCAGAATTCTTCAGCGAATACACTTATTCCTATTACAAAACCGTTATCACAACTTTTTTCATACTCCTCATTATCATCAGTCGAATTTTGACTTTATCCCAGGAATTTTCTCAAATTTGCTGCTCTTAGAGCATATTCTCCTAAACCTTCCGTCTTATTTTCCTTTAATGAACCTGCAATGTAATCCGTTATTTCTTTATGCTCTTCATCTGGTTGAAAATCTGCTGGGAAATCTCTAACCCTTGCTTCAAGACCTTGTGGTAAAAAACCGGTATCCGGGTTAAAATATCTGAGAGAATCCCTTAAATCATCTTCAAAATTTACATAAACTTCCCTGATAAATTGCATGTCATCCTCATTCAAAGCATTCAAACCAAGGATTTCTGGTGGCAAACCTATGGAATAAAGAGCGGCGGTAAACGCTATCGCCCTTGGCAATGTAATTCCTCCTATACTACGTGAATAACCGAATAGACCTATATGCAACTTTCTCTTTCTTCTACTCGGAACATGCCTTGCAACCTTATTGATTACAGGTGCTAATTCTATGATTTGTTTTTGGTATTCCTGAAAATACTTCCTGATTATTTCCAAACACCTTTCTTCATCTATTTCCTGAGGCGAACCTGTTTTTCTTTCTTGCAATTTTCTTATAGCTTCTCTAACTTCCTCAGGAGGATTGTCATATTTGAATGCCGATTGAACGGTAAATGTATGAGCGCCTGGATATTCTTTTGCAACACTTTCTACTGTTTGTGGTCTGAGATTGCCTCTGAAAGGAGCCGAGCCGATACCCACAATAGGATAAATATCAATACCAATCTCTTCTGATAATTTTTGCAATCTTTGAAGTGTTCCTTGCAAAAAACGGGGAATTTACATTATCAGGATGTTGCGTACTCATGCATTTTGGTATTCTTATCATTTGAATCACTCCGTAGTTAGAGTATCTTTTCATACCTATTAATTTTGAAAGCATAATTTAAATTTTAGCCCGTAGAATTACTGGAACCAGGGTCAGAGGAATTGGAATTTTTAATCTCTCGACTTTTGAGCTCATTGTTAAACCACACCTCGCGTTGGGGAAATGGAATCTGTATCCCCTCTTTTTCCAGAGCCTTCTTTATTTTCCATAGAAGCTCCATCATAACCCCATACCACTCTGTAGTAGGTACCCAGATTCTCACAATAATATTAACTGAGCTATCTCCAAGGTTATTAACAAAAACATCAGGAGCTGGATTTTTTAGGGTGAGGGGGTGCACTTCACTGAGTTTTTTAATTATCCCAATAGCCTTATCTGCATCGTCGCTATACCTTATTCCAACAACATACTCAACTCTCCTGGCAACATAGGCAACGTAGTTCGTTATGCTGGTAGTGAAGACCTGCTCATTGGGTATCCTAACGTACAACCCATCAAAAGTTCTAAGTGTTGTAGAGATTATGCGGATGTCCTCTACAACTCCGGCAGTTCCGGCTATATTTACCGCATTCCCAATCTTTATGGGTCTCTCAATCATCAGGAAAAGCCCTGATATCAGGTTGCTTACGATACTCTGACTGGCAAACCCTATCACTAAACCCGCTATGCCTCCAGCAACCAGCAAACCTGAAGGGTGTACCCCGAGGGTTGGAAGAACCAAAAGCACTGCAACACCAATAATGCTGTAGTTTACAGCTTTGACAATAATCTCTAAATGTTCTCTGCTCACCTTATCCTTAAGAGACCTCTTTAGGTTGATTGCTACCCCCTTGGCTATCACAACCGCAATTATGAGAATCACGGTAACCATAAGAAGGTTAAAAAGGGTGACATTACCGTAAACAACCGTGTCAAGGATCATATACCCACCTCCATCACAAATTTTGTTGCGGTTACAGAAAGCGTTCTTACGGTGTAGAGCTCAAAAGACTTTTTCATTCCTTTTTCAAGAGGAGAATCAACAAAATCAGTTTCTGCACTTTTCCCCTTCACGATCTTCATAGTCGCTTTCATAGAGACCATATCATCGCTGTAGTATATTTTCATTCCATACGCATTGAAAACAGCTTTAGTTACTTCAACCCACTCGGTGTTTGTGTTTGTTATGCTGAGCTCTAAGATTCCTTCATGAAGAAGATTTATAGAGGGTTTCGAGGAATAAACTTCGCTCCTCCAGTATTTGCATATAACTCCACTTCTTGGGTCGCCATAGAGAGTAAACTTCTGCTTTATTAGGGTGAAAATATCAAGGATTTCAAAATCTTTATCCCCTGACATAAAAACACCTATTTCTACTGGATATGTGACGTAGATTTTCTGTGTTGCTCCAGGCTCAACCACAAGGGTCTTTTCAAATTCTATGAGAAGATACGAGGTTAGTTCCTTGGGCTTGTTCAACGGCTCAATGGGATTGATGAGGATCTTTTCAGTGCTCGCCAGGAGAATTTTCTCCACTTTCTCATCAACGCACTCCCTCCGGTAAAGCAGCACCTCTCCCTTCCTCTTAACAGACAGAGAGATTCCTTCCTTCGCAATTCCTAAGGGTACGTCATAATAGCCGAACATAAAGTTGGTGTACTATTATGAATGTATAATATAAAAACCTCGTAACCCTTGCTCTTCCCCCGCACCTTCGGGATCTTACTTTTAAGTAAATTCATATCAAGAGTGAGAAGCTAACAAAGATATGCATTCAAGAGGTACTGCGAAACCATTCTATGCGAATTGAAGAACGAAGAATTAAATGCAATTGCATATCGCATGATTTGAGCCCATGCATCCTTATTGTTATAAAACACAGGCAATACCACCTGTCCTAATTTGTCATAAAGGTCTTCTGCGTCTTTTGAATCATCCGATTGATCCACAGAGCCTTCTGAGATAATTGATCCAATCGCCCATCCTGTTACACCCTCGATACAACCTTCCAACCACCACCCATCCAATATACTCAAGCTCGGAACGCCGTTAAGACATGCCTTCATTCCACTTGTACCCGATGCTTCAAGAGGTCTTTTAGGTGTATTAAGCCAAACGTCTGCACCAGAGATAATCAATTTCGCAAGTTCCATATTGTAATTCTCGAGGAATACAACCTTTATATCCTCTCTCAACCTTTTTATGACTTTGAAGATGGTTTTTATCAGTTCTTTTCCTCCTGTATCCTTGGGATGTGCTTTGCCTGCAAGGATGATCTGTATGGGTGTATTTTTCGCACTATTCACCAGTCTATCTGGATTGCTGAATAAAAGGTCGGGTCGTTTATACTTTGTAATCCTTCTTGCAAAACCCAGGGTGAAGGTATCATAATCCATTCCTATACCGTGCTTTGCGTTTACAAAATCAATCAGCCTCTTCTTTGCTTCTCCGTGCGCTTGTACAATCTCCTCCTTTGGTATCGAGATCACATACCTCAGATCAAAGGGGTCCTTTCTCCAACCAACGACGTACCTATCATACAACTTACAGAAAGGTTCGGAAGTCCAAAATACATGGTGCACACCGTTAGTTATCGAATCGATTGGATAACCAGGAAACATATTCCTGGAGATTTCTTCATGCTTCTTTGCCACACCGTTTATATATTCACTGTGTTCTAAAGCGAGCAAAGCCATATTTAATTCATTCCCATGGCAAATTTTATCTATTTCATCATCTTCTAAGTATCCTCTAAGAAGACTTTTTACCAATGAAGCCGGGAACTTGTCGTGACCCGCGGGAACTGGAGTGTGGGTCGTAAAGATGCACTTTTTACGTACTAACTCGATAATCTGCTCATTTGTATAGTCTGGATAGTCATTTCTCATCTTCTTTATCAGTTCCAAAGCGACTAATGCAGAGTGTCCTTCATTCATGTGATATTTTTGGATGTCTGTGTAGCTCAATGCTTCAAGCATACGCACACCGCCGATTCCCAGAACTATCTCCTGTGACAATCTATATCTCTCATCGCCCCCATAAAGATAAGAGGTAATCTCCCTATCAGAGTCGCTATTTTCAAAGAGGTTGGTATCGAGGAGATATACTGGTACTTGATAGCCCTCTATGCCTGTTAAAAGGTATTTCCAAGCATGGATTTTCACCCCCCTTCCCTCGATAGATACAGATACCTTAGGTGATATGAGTGTTGTAAAATCATCGATCCTCCACTCTATCGGCAATTCAGTTTGATTACCCTCGTCGTCTAATCTTTGCGATAGATAGCCTTTATTACTGGCGAGCGTAATTGCAACAATTGGGACACTCAGATCTGCACATGACCTTAGGATATCTCCTGCTAAAACTCCAAGCCCTCCGCTATAGGTCGGCATCTTATGATCTATGCCTATCTCCATGCTGAAAAGAGCAATTTGAACATCTTTTTCTAAGGCGTTATCGCTTTCCATCTATCCTGTCCCCAGTTCACTTTAAATCATGGACTCATATATATTCCATATACCAATAGAGATAAAATTAACTGCGATAGCACCTAATAATAACCCCATAACACGTGTTACCACTAAAGATCCACTAACGCCCAATATTCTATTGATTTTATCCGCAAATCTAAAGATGAGATAAGATAGAGCAAAGGTTAGTAATATGGCTAATATCGCGATTATTTTCAATTCCAGCGTTTGACCTGTTCTTATGACCACTATCACCGTTGTAATTGCACCCGGACCGGTTAATAATGGCATAGCAATTGGAAATACAGAAACATCTTCTCTTTTGGTAGCGTCCTTTACCTCTTCTGCGGTTACGCTCTCACGTGAGACTCTTGCATGCAACATGTCTAATGCGACTATAAAAAGTAATATACCTCCTGCAACTCTTAAACAGTCCACTGTCACGCCAAAAAATCTCAATATCAACTCTCCAGATATAGCAAAAACAATTGCCAAACCGCATGCTACCGTAACCGAGCGCTTTGCTATCTCTTTTCTTTCTGCTGCACTCATTCCTGCGGTTAACGAGATGAAAGTGATTAGCCCACCAACTGGATTTACGATAATAAATATTGATGTGAAGGCATAAATGAAGAAGGTTATTGTTTCCATTGCCGATTCCTCCGATTCTTCCTCACTCTTACCTTTACAAATGTAGTTCTAACAATAGAAAACGGAAATTGAACCATTTGACGAAGTCCACCAGCAGTGGAGAAATTTCTTAACGGTCTTTTTACCTCCGAAATAAGTTCACGAACGACAATTTTCTCCTTAACCTCTCCTTCCTCTTTTACCATAGCCAACCGGTGGATAGAATACAGACCTATTAAGAAAGCGAGGAAGAAGAAGAAATCCCACTGCTGGAAGTCCAACGTTGGAATAGCTATTTCTCCTCCCGGGCTTGTCCATTTTAGCGTCCATGAAAGTTCACATCCAGCAAAGAAGTCGGCAAACTTACCACCTAAAACTGGTGCAATACCTGCTGCTAACGAATTAATAAGACTATTTGCGGCTAAATATGCGGTTGCCTGCCCCTTTGGTGCCAATTTAAGCCCGATGTTTCCCGAAGCCAGAGTTACTCCTGCCGTGGAAATGCCCATAAAGATGTGTATGGCTATTAGTAACGGAATAGTTAATATATACTTCTCAGGCAATGTTGTAAAAGTCCATGCGAGGATGCACAGCATGAATAAAGGACCGCTGACGCCAAGCACAGATTTATTACTGAAATGGTCTGAAAATCTACCCCAGAGTCGTAAAAATGCAAGACTTGTTAGTTGACTCAATACCAGAAGAGCAATAATAAACGACATGTCCAATTGTAATCTTTTAAGCATGTAAACGGTGAAAAAAGGAGCAGCCAGATTGACGGCGAAATTCCAGGAACCCAAAAACGTGATGAGGTTTTTAAAATTGGCATCCTTAAATGGCTGCAAGATTAAATTGAAAATTTTGGGTTTCTCCTCTACGGGTGCCATACGAGGCTCTGGTATGGTGGATATGAAGTAAACGCCAAGCATGCCCGCAAGGAATCCGAAGAAAAAAAGGATTGAATAGCCATATAACTCGTAATCGGGAAATAGCTTTTTCCAGTAGTCAATATAAAATCCAGCAGCCAGGCTAAGAGGGATACCCAATCCGGTAGCTACGCTCATTCTTTTAGAGTAAAACGCACCCAATCGGTCTTGCGGTATGAGGTCACGCATCCAGGGGTTCCAACTGCTGCCCCCAACCGCACCGAACGTCGCATAGAGTAATAGTGCAATAATGAGAAAGCTTAACCCTGCTTCAATAGAGAACAAGAATGGGATTAAGGCGATTGCCAACCAGAATATCCTGCTCGATGCGGTTGCAGTCACACAAATTGCTCGCCTAACCCGGTATTTCTCGATTAAATAAATTGCGGGAATCTGAACCAGTTGCGCTAACGGTGGGATAGCAGCCAGAAGTCCAATCATCAGGTTAGAAGCCCCAAGCTTCAACGCAAAAGCAACCAGGAAGACACCTCCCGTCAGTGTTACCATCGTTTGAGTGGTTAAGCCATCTCTGATAACACTTCTAAGACCTTTCTGGATTTCTTCTTCCGTTAAGGTGTCTTTAACTGCGAATCGCATGTTATCCTCTCACGTAATGAATGTATATAAGCTTTCATGTGAAGAAGAGATAGTGCGCTATTACTACCGTAACATATTTGCAGCTTCCTGTACAGCCCCCAGTTTTCCGATAATTGTCACTAAATCCCCCTCCGAAAGCTGTGTCTCACCGTGTGCGATCAGTGATTTACCCTCTCTTCGAACTAATACGAGCAGAGTATCCTCTGGTAGCGATATATCTTTTATTGCCTTTCCTATTACGCGCTTATTAGACACTTCAACCTCGAGTATATCTCCCTCTTCACTGACTTCGCACATGGTAAATAAATCGGGATGCCCTACCATACTGTCAAGCATCAGAGCAGTGGCGGTGATAGGACTAATGGAGCGGATGCCGAGGTCCATAAACGCCCGAAGGTTTTCCGGTTCATTAACCCGTGCCACGAGCTTTTCTTCACTAAATCCAAATTTTGTCTTTGCAAGCTGGCATACTAACAGATTGGTGTTATCCTGGTCTGTTGTTGCTACAAGGTACTTAGCATGTTCGATTCCAGCTTTCTTGAGAATGGCTACCTCTTCTGCATCACCGTGAATGGCTCGTATTCCCAGTTCTATCGCTTTTTTGCAATTCTCTTCATCAGTATCGATTATTACCACATTCTCCCCGCGCTTGATGAAACGGTCTGCCAGAGCCCTTCCGACCCCGCCTCCACCAACTATAATGATTTCCATAGGTATTACTCCTGTTTGTTTCGCTATAAATCTTGCTGAAACTCCTGTTGCGAGTACCGTAATGATAATGGTAATAAAAATCAGTCCAAGAAGGCTGGTTGATTCAGAACTAAACCCTAAAGCGTTCAGCCGAATGGCAAAATACACAGCCATTGAGGCGGGGACAACTCCTCGTGGCCCCATTGCAGATATAAAGAGTTTCTCACCTCGTTTCAGGTCTGACATCTGCGTAGATACAAATACCGCCACGGGTCTTATGATAATCAGCAATAGACCCGCTAAAAGTATCCCTTTAAACCCAATTGCGCGAATAGCGTCAAAATCGATAAAGGCAGAGAGCAGAATAAATATAACCGAAAGTAAAATTATCGATAAATCTTCTTTAAAATGCTTTATTGTCTCTTTATGAGGGATGTCAGACGAGCCAATAAGTATTCCAAATAGTGCCATTGCCAGTACTCCAGACTGGGTTCCAATATTCTCAGCGCTGACAAATGCAGCCAAAAGAATTGCTATGGTGAATAATCGCGCATACTGTTTGGTGAGTAAAGGGGTCTTACGCAAAAGGATGATCAGAATAATCCCACTTAAAATACCGAAGAAAACGCCGTTCAGGATCCTGATTAAAAGAAAATTCACAACTTTAATTCCTGTTAATGATGCTATAATCCACTCAAAAACTAATGCTGCAAGTATCACACTTACACCGTCATTCAATACCGCTTCCGCCTGGAGCGTACTGGCAACTTTAGTATTCACACGTATCTGCCTGATTATCGGTGTAATCACTGTGGGACCGGTTGCTGAAACAAAGGCGCCAAACAGCAGGGCGATATTAAACGGAATAGCAAGCAGAATGGCAGCAGTTACCGCTGTAAGTACTGCGGTAATGGCGACCCCAATCGTAACCAGATTCAGTATACTGTGCTGCATTTTCCGCAGCCGTCTAATATCAATGTCCAGTCCTCCTTCAAAGACGATTATTGCAACGGCAAACCCCACAAGCAATTCGATACCGCTTCCAAATCGGCTGGGTTCTATAAGTCCGGTAACTTCAGGACCTAAAATAATCCCGGCTATTAACAAAAAAACGATGCTTGGAATTTTAACAACCCGTCCGAGCATGTGTGCAAAAATTCCAATAATCATCACAGCCACAAGAGATGTCAGCAGGTATATGGTGCTCATATGTGTTCTCCTCCAATAATAAAAAGTAGTTCTGATTATTTTGGTATATTTTTTGCTGTTCAGCTTCGTGCCTTTTCAAAGATAGGTTTAATGCTTGAAAACGGAAATTGAACCATTCTTTGGAGTCCACCAGCGGTGAAGAATTTTCCATCCCTTTTAAAACACCACTTCCTATTAGTTATAGGTTATGCATTTTTTCCCTTCCCCCTTCTTTGCTTTCAAAAAGGGATAGGAAAAGGTGCGTCTTTTAAGGGGTTAAAAAATGGAATCGTTAAGAATTGGAATGTTTTCATGGGAAAGTCTCTACTCGGTGAAGGTAGGGGGAATATCGCCTCATGTCTCTGAGCTTGCGGAGACATTGGCAGCCAAAGGACATGAAGTGCATATGTTCACACGAATTGGAGATGAAAGTGAATACGATGAGATCAACGGCGTGCATTATCAGCGATGCAGGCATGACCAACCCGGAGGCGTAGTTATGCAAATGGACCGTATGTGTGATGCGATGGTGCGACGATTTGACGCGGTACAGAACATATTTGGACGATTTGATGCAATCCACGGACATGATTGGCATCCAGTAGCCGCTTTGAACCATGTCAAGAAATATTATGGCTTGCCGTATGTGCTGACATATCACAGCACTGAATGGGGACGAAATGGTAATACCTTTGGTGATTGGAGGGAATTTCATGAGATTTCGCATAGAGAATGGCTTGGCGGTTATGAATCGGCAGAGGTAATCATAACATCAGAAAACTTAAAGGACGAGATACAATTTCTTTACAAAATCTCCAACGACAAAATAAATTTAATACCCAATGGAATTCGTGCAGATAAAATAAAAAGAGAAGTTGACCCGGGTAAAATAAAGGTGCACTATGGCATACATCCTTTAGCACCAGTAGTATTGTTCATTGGGCGCATGAGTCACCAAAAAGGACCGGATTTATTGGTTGAGGCGATACCAAAAGTATTAAAGAACAGATGGGACGTTAAATTTGTATTAATCGGTGAGAAAGAAATGAGGCATTACTGCGAGCATCGAGCATCGCAATTAGGAATAAGTGATGCTTGTAGGTTTCTTGGTTATGCACCTGATGAAGTAGCATATGAGTGGATGAATGCATGCGATGCCGTGTGTGTGCCAAGTCGTAACGAGCCTTTTTGTATCGTTGTTCTTGAAGCGTGGGATGCCTGTAAACCCGTTGTCGGTACTGATGCCGTTCACTTAATTTCCAATTTCTCTACGGGCATAAAGGCTTACATTTCGCCTGATTCAATCGCGTGGTGTATTAATTATGTGATAGATAATCCGGAAAAATCAAAAATTATGGGCGAAAATGGTAATAAATTGGTTATTGAGAAATATAACTGGAATACCATTGCGGATGAAGTAGTAAATGTGTATAAGAGAATAAAAAGGTAGATGCTAGTGCATAAAAACCCGAAAGAGGTATAACTATGAAAGATTCAGAGATGAGGGAGGATGCAAGAGACATTTTTAATGCTTCTCTTAAGGCGGTAGACCCCATTATTGCGGTCAAAAAGCATCTCAGTTTGGAAGGTGATGTTTTGCAAGTCGGGAAGCGAAGTTATGACCTCTCCAATTACTCCCATATTTACGTGATAGGATGCGGAAAAGCCGCTGCTTCTATGAGTTATGCCCTAGAAGATATACTGCAAAACAGAATAAGTGGTGGCATTATAAATGTGAAGTATGGACATACAAAGGATTTAAAATACATCAAAATTAATGAGGCGGGACATCCAATTCCTGATGAAGCAGGTGTCAAGGGAACAAAAGAAATTTTGACTTTGCTTCACGGATTGCGTGATAAGGACCTAGTTATGTTTGTTATATCCGGAGGTGGGTCTGCGTTACTGCCTCTTCCAAAAGATGGAATCAGTTTGGAGGAGAAGCAAAGGGTAACAAAGATGCTTCTGGATAGTGGTGCAAGCATAGATGAGATGAATGCCTTAAGAAAGCACATATCCCAAGTTAAAGGAGGACAATTGGCAAGAGTCGCATATCCAGCAACCGTGATTTCACTCCTCTTATCTGATGTGGTCGGAGATCGTTTGGATGTGATTGCATCTGGACCAACAGTTCCCGATGAATCTACTTTCGGAGACTGCATGAGTATAATTGAAAAATACAATTTGAAACTTCCCGAATCAGTTATGAATCTGATTAAAAAAGGTGAAGAGGGAGAAGTAGAAGAAACCCCAAAAGAGGGAGATCCCTTTTTTGAGAAGACCGTCCATGTAATCATTGCCAGCAACATCCTGGCACTGAAAGCTGCAGAACAAAAAGCTGACGAACTAGGATATAATACTTTGATACTCTCATCGGCAATCGAAGGAGAGACTAAAGAGGTGGCAAAGGTTCATACTGCAATTGCAAAGGAGATTCATGCATCTGGAAATCCAATCTCAAAACCTGCTTGTATCATCTCGGGAGGCGAAACCACAGTAACAATAACGGGTAAAGGTCTTGGTGGGAGGAACCAGGAATTTGTTTTGGCTAGTGCACTAGAAATTGCGGGAATGGGTGACACGGTAATACTCAGTTGTGGAACTGACGGCACAGATGGACCCACCGATACAGCAGGTGCTCTTGTCGGCAGGCTTACAATACAACGTGCAGAGAAACTCGGAATGCAAGCGAGGGAATACCTAGGGAATAATGACTCTTATCACTTCTTTGAGAAGCTGGATGACCTTATTAAAACAGGACCTACGAATACCAATGTGATGGATGTCAGGTTATTGCTGGTGAGGTAATTTCCTCGAATAAATGTAAGTTCCGAAGGTGCATATCAAAATCGTAGCAATAATTACTATAAAAACGAGTTCCGATATTGTCATGGCATTCTGTTTCAATATTTTCTCAGGGAATTGGTCAGCAAAACTCAGCACTAAGATAGATAATACCGCTGGTGCTAATCCGCGTGGCACCATCCACCTCATTATTCCCTCATCTTCCTTCAATGGGCTTTTGAACGTGCATGCCTTAACTGAAAAAATGCGAATTGCAAATAGTATTAGTGAAATAAGCGCACCGTAAAGGATGACTGAATAATGTGGGATGAGTACAAGCTCCAGAGCAGCCCTCGCATCACTTCCTGTAATCACCGGAGCCCTATCTTCTATGATACAATCTACAAATTCGTTTACATTGGATATTACATCCTCTCGCCCCGGGTCTAAGAATTCGGTGCACTCCTTGGATACGCAAAAATCACTCACTGGCTCATATAATGGCTTGTTTATCAATACTACCACCTTATCTGACAATATTTCTAACGTTGCCCTCATCCACGGCGCATTACCAACGGGATTTGTCCAGCCGCTTACCAGATATACCAAAGCTCAGCTTTTAAACTCGATCATCGCCTCACAAAAATAATCATCTTCGTTTATCGCATAGACGCTAATCGCATCGCTTTCCACCAAAAACCGTATTGCATCAATCATGTGCATGCCGATGTCACCAAACCCACCAAAACCCGCTCTGTCGCGAATAAATACCATTGGATTCGCATCTGTCGGAATATTCGATCCTTCCCTCCGTTCCGAATATATCCCGAGAGGAATAGAAAGGTGCATAAGTCATTGGAAACGCCCAGCTTACGTCAATGAATGCCGTCTTACCATCCTCATACCTTATCATAACCGTTACCAAATCATGAACACCATTTGCTTTTGCTTCTTCTCTGATCATATTTCCGCGTGCAAATACCTCTTTCGGCTTTGAACCAAAGAACCAGTTAATTAAATTCGCACAATGGATACCACTGTCTAATAGTACTCCACCGCTCTTCTCAGGGTCCCAGTGCCAGTAATCTGGTGGGAACGGCAGCCAGGTCCGCTCACATCTTCTGATATATAGTAGCGTGCCAATCTTCCCGGAATCAATACTCTCCTTTGTCTTCCTCCATCTTTGATCAAATCTCCTCGTGTGGCCGATGTATAATCCCTTACCACTCTTCTCAGCAGCTTTTAGCATCTCCGTAGCGCTTTCTAAGTTCCTTGCTAGTGGCTTCTCACATATAACATGCTTTCCGGCTTTAAGTGCAGCAATACTCAATCTTGCGTGCTCATGCGTTGGAGCACAGATATCTACTACATCTATATCATCATTGCTCAGCAAATCGCCTATAGTTGTGTAATAGTTCTTCGCAACAATATCCTTATACGCCTTCTCCGCTCTCTTTGCTATAATATCGCATGTTGCTTGAATCTCTACTTCCTTCATGGATTTCCATGCATATTTATGTGCCAGATTATATATATATATTCCCATTTCCAACGATTGCAACTTTCATTCTTATACCCCGCCCTTTTTATATCTATCTATCTATCTATCTATCTATCTATCTATCTATCTATCTATCTATCTATCTATCTATCTATCTATATTCAAGGTTTTTAAAGAACATGGAAAACCTGTCCAAGAAGTTATCAAAAAATTCGGTGTATGTCTGGATACATATTATTACTGGTATCATCGGTATACAGAAATGGGCATTTTCGGTCTATCCGATTCCAAAAGGGGTCCAAAAACACCACATAACAAAACCAGTGACGATGTTGCATCCAAGGTCGTTGAGACCGCCAATTACCATCCAGAGCTAGATGCACCGGAAATATTGGAGGTGCTCGACTGTCCAGCCGGGCACAAACCCTCTGTCTCCACTGTACAGCGGATCTTACGATCAAAGGGGATGAATCGCTCTAGGGGACGGCGTTCAAAAAAAACGACGGAGAATAAGAGAATAACAATTCAAGCCCACAGGAAGG
>JANJFQ010000196.1 GCA_025435355.1 Candidatus Methanophagales archaeon
ATCTGCATTTGAAGAAGCAGTGTATGAGACGCTAACAGAAAAAGGATTGCAGATACATAAACAGGTAGGATATTCAGGTTTTCGTATTGACCTTGCAGTGGTTGATGAACAAAATACCGGTAGATATCTTCTCGGTATTGAATGCGATGGTGCAACCTATTGTTCATCGAAAACAGCCAGGGACCGAGATCGGCTTCGTCAGGAAGTGCTTGAACGATTAGGGTGGCGAATCCATCACGTTTGGTCCGCGGATTGGATTCGTAATCGTAAACGAGAGGTGGAACGCATCTTAAATGCCGTTGCTAAAGCCAGTGAGGAAGCGAGACATGCGGAACTCGAGCATTCGGAATCAGAAACTCAAGAACTTTTGGAAAGCATTTCAGAGTTACCAGAAGATGTGGTTCCGTATTCAAAAACGCCGATAGTTCCTGCGGGTACTCCGGAGCAAATTGATGACGCGAATATTTATAAACTTGATGAGATAGTGACAGAAATAGTAAAAAACGAAGGTCCTATTCACATAAAAGAAACAGCACGAAGGGTAGCAGAGTTTTGGGGAATGAAAAAGACAGGAAAAAAGGTACTCAAAATTGTGGAGAACCTCATCCGATACAGTGAATCAGTAAAGCGTAATGGTGATTTTCTTTGGCGTGAGGAGATGAAAACGCCACCGATTCGGAGATGTAACAAGGACGAATTTTTCCGTCCCATAGAATATGTGTGTTTAGAAGAGATTGCGAAAGCAGCTTTTTTGGTCGTTAAAAAAGAGTATTGTATTTCAAAGGCGGACCTAATTAAACAGGTTGCTAAGATTCTCGGATACGACCGCGCTGGTGATAATATGCAAAACAGAATCGAGAAGGGAATTGAGCTCTTACTGAGATTCGAAATAATAGGTCTGGATGATGATGAAAGTATCAGGTGCTTAACTTGACTTTATTATCTATGCCATATCCTCCAAAATCCTCTGAGCCTGAAAACCGGAGCGATATGAAATAAAAGGTTTACGGAGAGCGATAGAATTTTGATTCCTTATCAGAAAAAAACCGGAAAGCTTTTATATGCCCTATGATGAATGGATATTGAAAATTAAAACATGCTATTAAAGAAAATCTTAGAATGGGTGGTCCTGAGTATCGGAATTTTAGTTTTGAGCAGGAACGAGTAGAAATCACATGTTATAACGATGGAGAAAAAGTAGGAGAAGATGTTTGGGACAAAAATGCGAATAAGGAATATGTTAGCGATGGGGAGTACATCACCGTTGGACAACAGTTACCGAAGTATGGTGAAAGTAATATCCGCTTCGAAGTTCCGATAGAGAAGGAATATAATCGTTTGGGGCGTTGGGATTTAAATGGATATGCAAAATATACAAATGGCGAAAAAACGTTGACAATTGAGATAGATACGATGCACTTCATGTCGAAACACGCGGAGGAAGACCTTGAAAAAATGGTGAAGGAAGCGATAGGTGGTGAGAGCAAATGAAAGCTATTTTTTAAAGAAGAGTCTTCTGAGAGGTCTGAGAGAGTTGTGGAGAATTACAAATTCTTATTCCGCAATTTTTGATATCACATCGGCAAACTCGGTAATCCTATCCATAGCTTCCTTTATAATTTCCATATTAAGTCGGTCGTACTTATGAACAACAGCATTTCTTATACCATTGAACTCTTTTAATAGCTCACCTTCTTTTAATGCGATAACTTTCTCCTCTATTAATTTTTCTATGTTCGTGTAGTCATCCTCTACAACTAACCCAATATCTTTTACTTTCATCGCTACGATATCCATTCCGGACTCAATGCATATCTGCAAAGAATAAAGAACAGCTCTTTCTGTTACTTCGTCCTCTATCTCGTAGCGGTTTATGAATTCTACTTCTCTTTCCAAAATTTCTATTTTTTCAAGGTATCTTTCGCTCATTTCTCAGCCATGCCCTCCTCTGGTTTATCATTTCCACCGCGCTTCTAAACTGGTTGCTTTTTATACGATATTCCATATCTTTCCATTCATCTCTGAATCTGTAAAAGTAATAAGAAAGTTCAACTTCGTCACCAAAAATAATTTGATGGTTCTTAATAATATCCATTTTTATGTAAAGCGGTAAATCCTCAAAAATCTTTACATCGTATTTCCCACCTGCTCGCTCAAATACCATTAGGAGCACTCTCTTGTTTTTTGGTTGGACAAGCGCAATATCAATATCCGACCTCTTGCTTTGCTCGCCTTTCGCCGCGGAGCCAAATAAGAGCACCCCGTCCACCTCGTCTTTTATGAATTCAAAATCCTTTTTTATTTCTGACAACATCATTGCTATTATAATATTGCCATGTTTATTTAAAGAATTCGTCTTTAAACAGCACGAAAGCCCTTGTGGGTAATCATAGAATAATCTCAATTAATAGGTTTTGGGATTATAGGTTGAGTTAAGTTAAGGAGGGGGTTATAGTCGGATAGTCCTCAGCTCAAGGTCTCTCTGGCAGGTTAAAGCATGTGTCATGCTTAAAATGATTTAACATTAGGGGTAAAATAATCAGATAATCCGGTCAATTGTACGAAGAAATGATTGAAGGTATGCGAAATAAAGTTTGAATTATGCGAAATTTATATATACCCTTAGGTAAATGAATGTGCAGGAAGTAATAAGGGTGAATACGGGTGGAATATGATAGGATGCTAAAAATTAGGAAAATACCTTAACATTATAGCCTGACATTACGAGTTTTATAGACTACAATATCACGTACCTACTATAAATCGCAATCTAAGAAGCATCACACAATCATGACCCGTCAAAAGCTTTATATACTTGTAGCCCATATATAGACTACATGG
>JANJFQ010000197.1 GCA_025435355.1 Candidatus Methanophagales archaeon
TTCCTATTCGCAGATGCACCTCTTTCGCACCTTTTTTCTTCAAATAATCCACGATTCGCCTCGAAGTGGTCCCTCTCACGATGCTGTCATCCACCAGAACAATTCTTTTTCCCTCTACGTTAGCGCGCACGACATTTAATTTCAGCCTCACCGCAGTATCTCTTGACGTTTTCTCCGGCATGATAAAAGTCCTACCCACATACCTGTTTTTTATAAATCCCTCCATATAATCGAGCCCTGCTCGTTTCGCATAGCCTATTGCAAACGTGATGCCAGAATCAGGCACTGGTGAGACCATATCTGCTTCCACACCATGCTCCTCTGCCAATCTCTCTCCTATCTTCATCCTCACGTCGTACACCAACCGCTCATCTAATACCGAATCCGCTCTCGCGAAATAGATGTATTCAAATACGCAATGAGCGGTATTTACCCCCCTATATAACTGATAACTTTCCAAATCGTTTTCTCTTTGGAACTCTGCCTCACCACTCCACAAGCCCTGTGAGGGTTTAATCACCAGCACCTCGCCAGGCCTTACGTCTCTTATTAAATCCCCACCTAACATGTCTATCGCAGGACTTTCCGATGCTATTACATAACCTTTACCATTTCCCTCGTTCCCGCCTCTTATTTCACCGAGACATAAAGGTTTAATGCCCAAAGGGTCTCTAACTGCTATTAACGTGTTATCCATCAAGATAGCCAACGAATAAGACCCTATCACTCGTTTCATCACTTCCTTGATTGCCTCTATTGGGTCATGTCGCACCAGTTCCTTCGCAAGTAACTGTGCCATCACCTCCGTGTCGGTATCAGAATGAAAAATCCTACCTTCTCTTTCCAACTCTCTTCTTAACTCCACAGTATTGACGAGGTTGCCGTTATGTGCAATAGCAATTTTCCCTTTCTGGTAGTTCACGAGCAAAGGTTCTGCATTTTCTACCTTCGACTCCCCGGTCGTGGAATACCTGACATGGCCTATTCCAATATTCTCTTTTAGCGATTCTAATTCTTGGCTATCAAAAACTTCATAAACAAATCCCATCCCCTTTATCAGTGGTATATCCCTCGCATTCTTACTTATTTCGTTTTCCCGCCCTTCTTCCGCACCGCTACACACTGCTATACCCGCTGATTCCTGCCCCCGGTGTTGCAAGGCATAGAGCGCATAAAAGATAGGCAAAGCTGCACACTTCTTAGTTAACGCTATGCCTGCTATTCCACATCCTTCCTTCTCCATTTACACTTTCTTTTAGAAAAAGAACCTGTGCTAAGAAAAAAGCCTTTCTTTTTAAAAAGTGTTTCTTCGAGCAAACGTTCTTTTCTAAAGAAAGTTTGACCAGTAGATTCTTTGCACTTTTTTTATCTCTTCCACTCTTTTCCTCACACTCTTACTTACCGCACCTTCCTTTATCTCTCCCCTATTTGATAAAAGAGAATTGAAAACAGATAAAACGGATTCTGCGGTAGCGTCCAGGTTATATCCACCCTCCAAAGCCATTACAATTCTACCTTTGCTGTTCTTTTCCGCTATCTCCTTTATCACATCCGTGAATAACCCGAATCCCGGAGACGTCACGCTCATTGATGCCAGGGGGTCGGCAACGTGTGCATCAAATCCAGCGGATACGAGCACAAATTCGGGACAGAACTCCATAGCTATGGGCACTAAAATATTATTTAACGCATATAAATAGCCGGCGTCATCAGTACCAGCTGGAAGCGGGACATTTACCGTGAAACCTTCCCCTTCGCCTTTACCTACTTCATCTATCCATCCTGTGCCGGGATAATGAGGATACTGATGAATGGAGAAATATAACACGGAAGGGTCATCGAAAAACACCTCCTGCGTGCCATTACCATGATGCACGTCCCAGTCAGCAATCAAAATGCGTTTAATGCCATATTTTCTCTTTAAATGCTCAGCAGCAATCGCTATATTGTTAAATATGCAGAATCCCATACCTTTATTCGGGGTGGCGTGATGCCCCGGAGGTCTTATCAACGCAAAAATGTGTCTCAGGTTATTAGACTCATCCATTACCTCGGCAACCGCATTTATTAGCCCGCCTGCGGAAAGCAACGCTATTTCATAAGTATCACGGCATAACGGCGTATCGGAGTCGAGCATGCCCCCGCCTCCCTTGCAAATTGCTTCCGCTTTCTTCATATACGCATCTGCATGCACATACGCTATTTGCTCTTTCGACGCTTTCACCGGAACAATTCTTTTCATCTGTTTCGTAATATCCGTTTCTTCCAGCTTCCGCATTATGGAGCTCAGTCGTTCCGCGCTCTCTGGATGATACCCCGTGTCATGCTTCAGGTAATCCTCGTGATAGACGAATCCCGTGTTCATTTTTCTTTGATTAATAACAAACTCTTATGTATGTATTTGGAGATATAACTTTAATTGTTGGCAGGGTAGGAGGCAAGTGCAGAGGTGAAAGAAGCATTGATAGAAGCGGGTAAAAGTCTGGCTGAGGCGTTATTAATCGTAGCCATAATAATTTCTGTGGCATACACAGCTACGGGGACATGGCGTATAGGGTTTGCCGTCGAGTCGGGAAGCATGGAACCAAATATGCACGTGGGTGATTTGATTTTCGTGCAGGCACTGCATCGCACGAACATCACGACATACGAAGAAGGTGAAATGCTCAATTATACTTCGTTTAACAATTATGGTGACGTGATTATATACCAGCGGAACGGCATTTCTTCGGAAACGCCGATAATACATAGAGCGATGTATTGGGTGAAGGAAGGAGAAGAGATGCCTGGCGGAAAGCCTGCTCCACATGCGGGATACATAACAAAAGGGGATAACAAA
>JANJFQ010000069.1 GCA_025435355.1 Candidatus Methanophagales archaeon
AAAATTACTGCCGCAGATGCGCTCTGTGCATTGCAGATGGCTGTTGGTAAGATACCCGAAGACCTGGTTATGGATGTTAACGGAGATGGAAGCGTAACATCGGTTGATGCACGGAAGATACTGAGAATTGCTGCTGGGTTGGAGGCGTTACCATGAAGATTTTAAATTTCGATAATTTCAGGAAGGGTAAATTGGATGGAAAATTGATGACAACAGTAATATTGCTATTTTTTGTTCTACTATTGGGAGTGGCAAACGCGAGTGCTGTCGAATGTCCCCCATGTTTTAAATGGGTAAGAATGTCAGGGGTGGGTTGCGTTCAAGAAAATTGCATGGAAATTGAAAATGCAAAATTAAGTTACACCAGCACTTGCATATGTATTGATGGATACAAGGGTTGTTATGAACCAGTTGATTACACCGGCTTTGATAAATCTAAATGCGGACCTTTTTGCCCTGCGTCAAAGCTTATTGCCTGCGTAAAGCCCGGTGATCCCTGTCCAGGTGAAATGGTGACCAAAGAAGAGGAATGTGACAAATACTGCCGTGAATACCACGGCACTGATAAACTCCGTGGCCCGGAAGCGTATGGGAAGATTGTTGATGGAATTTGCAATTGTTACTGTAAAGAGGGGTATAAACCCGATGAAACTTTGACGTGCGTGAAGGTAAAATGCCCTCCACACTCTACAAACGTTGCCGAACTTGGTAGTGCATGTCCAAAAGATATGATACTCAATCACCACTGCTGCTGTGATAAGGGGTATAAACCCGATGAAAAAACTTTAACGTGCGTGCTGAAGGTTCACACATTCTTTTGTTTCACTCCATTTGGCGGAGTGAAAAAAGAGGTAAATGAGGGGGAACCGAGGAGGGATTGCAACTACTACTGCAAGCAGGAACTGGGAGACCATGCAACAGGGAAAGCAATGGGGAGTGGCAAGTACCCTAACTGCTGGTGTGACTGCCAGATGGGATACGACCCAAGCAAGACCACCGGAAAATGCGAGGAGAGTTGTGCCTCGCAATGTAAGAGGAAATTGGGAACCGGTGCCATTGGAATCGGAGATCCTGCGACATGCGACTGCGACTGCATGTATCCTTATCAAAAGAAGGGTAATGCTTGTGTGTATAATGAAAGGTATATTGACCCAAGGAATGTAAAAAATCTGATAAACTACCTACGGTCGCTCGGATACGATGAAAGTGCGTGCCCCCCAAAAGGTGATCCACCTCAAGGATCGGTCAAATTCTGGAGTAAAGTTAAGGGCGGAGGAATTGCACATAGTTCAGTGGTGCTGTCTAACAACAGGCAGATAGAAATGGGGCACAAAAAACCAGGTGGAAAGTATAAAACGCCATATGAGCCTTTGGGTCCAGGAGAAAAGTTTGTATCGGCTATTTTGCCTAAAGGAAAGAATCCTCTGACGACACAGGATGTACCATTCACCCCATATTCTACGCTTCCGATGCTGTGCCCCCCTCCAGATCCACCAAGTATCTCATATAATCGGGTGTGTATCGAAAGTTTGGAGGATACTGATCGTGAATATCAGAAGTCAACGCAATGGAATTGCCACGGGTTCAGTGCTTATGCGATTTGGAGGTGTGTTGACACGGGCATACGAGTGAAGCCCGGTACGAAATTCAAATGGAATGGCAATAAGTTAGTGCTGGTGGAGGGAAGTGTGACGGTAAAACGTCCTCGCGATGTAGAAGTATACCAAGGAAAAGTGAGTTTCTACAGCGAATGTGTAGTCGAGGTTACAGCTGACAAAACCGTCATCATCCATGTCATTGAGGGAAAAGCCGACTATCAGGGTGTAGAGCATTCCCTTTCACTTTCATCAGGGCAAATGGTGGTGATTGATCCAACGGGCGTTCCATCAGCTCCAACTACTTTCGATGTCAATGAAATGGATCAATGGTGGAAAAGGACCGAGCCTTCTCCAGAAACAAGTCAAGAAAAGGAGGGCTTAACCTTCGAATCCCGCAGCAAATCAAGCGGAAGCACTGTGCAAATTCCCTTAACATTGAACGGAATGGAAGAAAAAATCGGGAACATGGACATAACCCTAAGCTATGATTCATCTGTTTTAGAAGCAACCGAAGTTATAAAAGGAGGTTTAACGACAGATTCGCTGTTTGAGTACAATATTCTTCCGGATGGAACGATAAGAATAAGCCTGGCTGAGAAGGAGGGATTCAATGGTGATGGTTCTATTGCGTACGTCAAATTCAATGTGATTGGTGCTGAGGGTTCATCTTCCTCTCTTCAGATTGCAGCGATTGCGGCGAACAGGGCTGAAGATTACGAAGCTCTGGATATTCCAACCAATGACGGTGTGTTCAGAGTAATAAGCATGGAGGAAAGTATAGGGGACGGCGATGGCGATGGCAGGTTTACAGCTTTGGATGCGCTCTATGCACTTCAGATGGCAGTCGGAAAGATACCAGAAGACCTGGCGATGGATATGAACGGAGATGGAAGCGTAACATCGCTTGATGCCAGGAAAATTTTGGAAATCGCCGTTGAATAAGAATAGAAAAGGAAAGAAAAGAAAATAGGAGGTGATAGATAGAATGAAAAAAATATTAGTGCTGGTTGGTGTGTTATGCCTTGTATCTCTCGTCTCGGCAGCGGGTTTGACTGTCAGCGTGAGCGATACAACGGGTGCAAAGGATAGTACGGTAGAAGTGCCGGTTAATCTTGGAGGTGCATCAGATGTCGGAAGTATGGACGTCGTCTTGAAGTACGACCCCGGCGTCTTAAGAGCAGTGGCTGTTGAAGCAGGTGCACTCGGTAAAAACGCGTTTATCGAGGCGAATACAGCGAGGGAGGGAGAGGTTATAATAGCGATGGCAGACTCGTCTGGAATAAATGGTGATGGCGCAGTTGCAACCATCTCCTTTGATGTAACAGGCGACGTCGGCTCAACGAGTCCTCTAACGTTGGAGACGGTTTCGGTACACAACATTGAGCTGGTTGAGGTAGTGACGACCTCGAATAGCGCAACATTAAGTGTTACTTCGGAGGCTACACCAACGACCGGCGGTGCGAACACGGCGATATTGGCAATAACAGCAATAATCATCGCACTATTCCTAATCAGGAGAAGGAAATGATAGAGGAGAAGCAGAAATTAAGAAAAGGTTTCTCGTGAAGTGAAAAATCCGTATAACCTGAGAGGCTACAATAAAAAGGAGCTAAACAAAGTTTACGTAAAATAAAGTTCATAACAACTTTTTATCAAATTCAAATATTAATTCGTGTGCATGTGCAGGTCGAAGGTTAGGGTCATGTCAGGTTTTTATTTTAATAGTAACTCCAATAGAAGCTTAATTTCTTCTCTTTCTTCCTTTTCGAGCTCTTTTCTAACTTCCCCGGATAGTTTTTCTCCTTTTGATTTCCTCAACGAAAACTCTAAGAGTCTTCGCAGGGATTCACCATCTATCTGAAGAGCTTTTAGCTCTTCCAATATTTTCTCATCTGTCGTAAGCAAATACAATGTAAGTCCGCAAAAAAATACTTCTTCGCTTTTCCCTTTTACCTTATCCCTTAAATCGAAGCAAATAGAAAAGTTTTTTATGCAATTTTCACTCCCCTGATTATAAAACAAAATTCCGGCAGTTTTGAAATCTTTCGCAGCTTCTTCATACTTCCCCATCTCTACATAAGTCAATCCTCTGTTTTCACAAGTATCTGCATCATTTGGATTTAGCTCTATCGCTTTATTATAATTCTCTAATGCCTTCTCATACTGTTTTAACTCTCCAAAAGCCAAAGCACGAAGTGAGTATCCCAGGGAAATGCGTTTTTCATCCCCTTCTCTTAGCTTGAGAAACTCATTAAAGCATTTTTCTGATTTCTCATACTCTTCTAATCGTAAATAATAGACCGCAAGGGTTTTGTCTATCTCAGATTTTCTGTATTCATCGTTGATTATTTCAAGTAAATGCTCATTTAATTCTATCCTTTCTCTTATCTCTTCTTCACCCCACTTATACGTAGATGAAGGGAAAGCAGCACTGAAAATAGGTTCTGAAATAAATTCCACTGCTGCTGCTTCCTCTTCTTCTTCTTCTTCTGCAAGCTCGACTTCAATTTCTGGCTCTCTTTCCAAGAAGTCAAAAGTCCTGTTTCTAAACCTCCACAAGTCTGGTGCATTTGTAGCTATTTCTACTATCTCATACTCGCTCCCTATAACAATCACCGGCCTCTTTACATCGTATAAGAAATCACGATGTAGATTAAGATAACTTAAAATTTCCGGAAACTGATTTGACATCCCATAAACGAAATAAACCGCATTCTCTCCCGTATCTCGCCATTTCAGGAGAGTATCAACGAGTTTGAACAAACTGTCATCCTTGCTCAACGCCACACGCAGAATCTCAAATCCGTTTTTCTCCACTTCCCTTTCAATCCATTTCGAAGAGCCAGCTAAAGCTACAAAAATAACATTATCCTTCCCTTTTGACAGTTCCAGTTCAGTCAAGAACTCCTTTAACGACTGGATGGACATCATACCACAACTCCCCTTCCAGGTCTAAATATTCCAGGATAGCGAGATTGAATATTATCTTAAGTGGCTCTTTTGAACTTTTTATCTCTCAAACTACTCGCTCTATTTTACTCTCTCGCTCTACATAATACTTGAGTTTCTCCCCGTTCAGAGGTTCCCTTGGATTTGTAAATAAAAGAGAAAAATAGAGAGGAGATTGATCTATTTCCTCCTCAAAAGATACGCCACTGCTAAAAGTCCTGCAATTGCGAATAGCACCTCGAAGCCGGGTGCTTCGCCCTCCTCTTCTGGAACCTCTGGAGTTTCTGCTGGAGATTCTTCATAGGCTGTCGCTTCTGGCTCTTCTTCAGCAGGAAGTGCCGCACCACCATCTAAGGCTCCGATTCCGCTGTAATCAATCGAATTGGCAAATGCGTATAGCGTATCACTACCGCTGTTTGTGTTGATATACACCACGAACCTGTCGTTTATGCCCACGTATAGACCATAGGCATTACCGTCCTTTGTATAACTCTCCCATGCGGGAAGTCCTTTAACCTCTGTGATCTTTGCGTGTCCCTCGGTAGATTCCCAAGCATAGAATCCCTGCCATGCTGCCCACCATCCAACCTGATAGAACGCAGAATCCATAATTCCTACTTCAGCAGTTATATCCTCGGCGCCAGATTTTGTGTAACTTTTTGAAGCCATGCTCCACGTTCCTTCTTCGATGGTGTACATCATCCCAAATGGTTCTTCTGCTTCCCAACCAGAAGGAGCGTCTGGCAATAGTGGAATCAGGTTACTAAAATGTACCGCTTCTGTTGTTGTGGCTTGTCCACTCGCAAATCCCGTAGCTCCCATAAGGAACACTCCTATCACGACCAATATCGCAAATCTTTTCATTCCTTTCATACATATCACCCCCTAATTTTTTAGTTTAGTTCATACATTCCTTTTTCCTTCTACTTTGTTTGGGCTTCCGCAAAATCACCTACAATCGGCAACTTATACAGCTCTCCCTGATACGCCTTGAACATCAGTATCAACCAAAGTATTAGCACCAAAATCCATATCAACGTTGAAATCAGCCCTCCGATAGCCCAGCCGACGAAAGGTATCCACATGATTATCCATCCAATTATCCACGCTATTATCATTAGTGGCAGAAACGTTGCGATAGACTGCATTGCGTGAAACCGAACGAATTTGTTCTCCTTCTCCAGCACCAGGAATACGATCCCGGTTATCCAGCCCAGGACATAGCATAGAAGCCCTGCTATATTCTCTTCCAAACCCATAGATGTTTTTTCCATTTTTTCATATCACCCCCCTTTTTATTCAATCCCTAAGCAATCCCCCAATGCTAAGCGGTGAACTGCTCCTTCCTGATGTCCCCGCTGGCATGAAAGGTCTGAGAGCTGCCGCTAAGTTCGCTATCGTCATAGATTGCAGAATCACGTGACCCGGACCCCTCAAGGTAGTCAAAAAGATGCCTTCTCCACCGAACAGCATGCTCTTTACATTTCCCGCCATCGTGATGTCATAATCCACTGTGCTGTCGAATCCCACGACAGAGCCGGTGTCCACCTTCACAACTTCTCCAGCCGCGAGATCCATCTCAACAAAATCACCGCACGCGTGGATAAACGCAGTTCCATTTCCGCTAAGACGTTCCAGAATGAAACCTTCGCCACCAAATAATCCCGCCCCAAGTTTCTTTGTGAAGGCAATGTCGAGGTCAACGCCATCTTGAGCGCACAGGAATGCATCTTTCTGTGCAAGGAATTCATTACCCCTGAGTTCAATCGCTTTTATTCTCCCCGGCGCGTTGCCAGCAAAAGCCACTAATCCATCACCATTCGGCGTGAATTCGGTCATAAAGATTGTTTCACCGGCAAATTTACGCTTAATCCCCTTCAGAAAACCACCTTTTGCCTTTGCATTCATCTGCATGTTGTCGCTCATGTAGATCATCGCACCCACCTCTCCATAGACCACCTCTCCAGAAGATATTTTCGTAACGACCATCTGGAGATTATCCCCAATTATCTCGTATTCCATATATTATAACTCCCGACCTATATTTCCTGCCACCATATCTATTGTTAGGGCTATTTAAAGTTTTCCTTTTATTCGAGTGCTTCTGTCTATTTGATGAGCTCACGCAAAACCGAAATCACCCGGTCTATCTCCTCTTTACTTATAACCAGAGGAGGAACCAACCTTATCACGTTCTCAGAAGTACAATTTATCAAAATGTTCCGTTCAAGCGCCTTCTCTACTATTTCACCACAGGGCTTCGTTAATTCTATACCAATCATCAGCCCTTTTCCTCTTAGTTCCTTCACCAGGCCGGGTTCTACTTCATCAAAGATATTTTTCATAACGTATGCGCCAAGTTCTCTTGACCTTTCCACTAACGTTTCCTCTTCTATTACTTTTATAGACACCAATGCAGCAGTGCACGCTAACGGATTCCCGCCAAAGGTTGAGCCGTGTTCGCCGGCTTCAAATTCTATCCCTTCTTTTGCGAGCATTGCACCAATTGGAAAACCAGCACCCATTGCTTTCGCTACCGTCATTATATCCGGCTCTACGGCTTCGTGCTCCTTACAAAACCATCTTCCCGTGCGACCAAAACCCGTCTGTATTTCATCAAAAATCAACAAAACCCCTTTCTCTGTGCATATTTCTCGAACCGCTTTCAAATAGCCTTCTGAAGGGACTATTACACCGGTTTCGCCTTGAATAGGCTCTAATATAACCGCAGCAGTGTCATCATCTATCGCCTTGCTAATTGCCTCTGCATTGTTGTATCGCACAAATTTCACTCCTTTCAGCAGTAAAGGTTCAAATACGCTTCTGAATTTCGTTTCAAACGTTACACTCAACGAACCTAATGTTCTTCCGTGAAAACTACCTTCCGCAGCTATATATTTATGTTTTCCTGTCTCTTTACTTGCCAGCTTCAATGCCGCTTCTACACTTTCCGCACCCGAATTACAGAAAAAAACCTTGTCCAGACCGCTTATCTCAGATAACTTCTCTGCAAGCCCCACCTGCGGCTCCGTGTAATACAAATTCGAGACGTGCATGAGCTTCTCCGCTTGCTCCTTTATCGCTTTCACTACTTTCGGATGACAATAACCGACTGCATTCACTGCAATTCCACCAACACAATCTATATACTCTTTTCCAGCAAAATCTTTTACTGTTGCTCCCTTTCCCGCTTTTAGCACTATTCGTGGTCTTTTGTAAACAGGCATCAGGTATTTCTTTTCCTTCTCAAAAACCTCTTCCGGGGACGAAAACATTTTTTTTATCTCCTTGCGCTCTTTAATTTCTCTCGCATCTCTTTTATCCCCTTTGCAATCTCATTTACAATCTCCCCTTTTCTTCCTGTTTTATTCACCAGCACTCTTCCGCTTTTATCCCAGTGTGTTTTTGGATATGTTTTCTCTTTCTCCACCACTGGCTCTAAGTTGAGCATCCTTGCAACTTTTTCTATTTCCTCGACCTTTGGTGATTTCACCGCATTTCTTCTCGATACGATTCGACCTTCCCCTTTTGTCTTACCCATCGTTAAATACGCAGGCCAGATGACTAATTTTTTTGTCATTTCATCAAAATGTCTCAATAATTAAATTTCTATTAGAAAGATAGTTTACAATAAAAAGATAGGGGATGATAAAACCTAATGGATAGGACAGAGAAAGAAGAAATCGCAAAAAAATGCACACGGATGCTTGAAAAAATGATGAAAGATGTCGCGGTTCCGAGAAACATAAGGAAATCTGCGAGTAACGTAAAGAATAAGCTGCTGAACGGCGATGAATCACTGGCAGTGAGAGCAGCCGCGGTGATTTCCGATTTGGAAGAACTGGCTAACAACCCTAACATCCCTTCACACATGAGGACGTTAATTTGGAGTATAGTGAGTCAGTTAGAGATAATTTCCGTTGAAGAATGAGATAAAAGTAAAAAGCAAAGAAATGATAACAATAGCGATAGCAGGAAAGCCAAATTCGGGAAAATCCACCTTTTTCAAGGCTTGCACACTCGCAGATGTTGAAATAGCCTCGTATCCGTTCACAACTATATCGCCAAATGTCGGGATAGCATACGCGAGGGTAAAATGTCCTTGTAAAGACAAAGAGATTCAGCAGGAGATAGGTAGAGCGTGTGGGAATTGCATTGATGGTTTTCGCTTCGTGCCTGTGGAACTTATAGACGTTGCAGGACTGGTCCGGGGTGCACACGAAGGAAAGGGGTTGGGAAACGAATTCTTAGACGAGCTCAGGCGGGCAGAGGCGATAATACACGTTGTAGATGCTTCCGGTGGGACAGATGCAGACGGGAACGTGGTAGAGATTGGAACTCATGACCCGCTCGAAGACGTTCTCTTTTTCCAAGAAGAGCTGAAAATGTGGGTAAAGGGAATAATAAGTAGAAACAAAAGGAAGCTGGAGAGGAAAGCGGAATTAGAAGGTGCGCAGATAGCGAGATTGCTTTCCGAGCAATTAGCAGGCGTTGGAGTAACCGAAGAACAGGTAAAAGCCGCTATATCAGAATCACTCGTTTCGGATAAACCTAACATGAAGTCGTGGGACGATGAGAACCTGGAAGATTTAGCGTTACAGCTAATAAAAAAGAGTAAAAGAATGATTATTGCAGCAAACAAAGCAGACATAGCGTCGGAAGGTAACATAATAAAGTTGAAGGAGCTCGAAGGTAAGGGCGAAGGAGAGAGCAAAGAAAAAGGGAAAAATGAAGCTGTTGTAATTCCATGTTCCGCAGAAGCTGAGCTTGCTTTGAAAACCGCTGCAAAGAACGAGTTCATAAAATACCTGCCCGGGGATACGGATTTTGAGATTTGGCACGAAGCGGAAGTCACAGAAAAACAAACAAAAGGGCTGGAAAGGTTAAGAAAATTAATTCAAGTGTATTGCGGCACGGGGGTTCAAGCAATTATAAATCGTGTTGTGTTCGATTTGCTGGACTACGTGGTTGCGTATCCGGTAGAAGACGAGCATAAGTTCAGCGATGCTTCAGGAAGAATCCTACCCGATGTATTTCTTTTGAAAAACGGAAGCACTGCCAGGGACCTGGCTTTTTCTATTCATTCGGATATTGGTAAAGGTTTTCTTTATGCAATAGACGCAAGAACGAAACGAAGGCTTGGCGAGAAATACGCATTGAGGAATAATGATATAATAAAGGTGACTTATGTCCTAAGATAAAATCTTTTGTATATTTCTTTATGAAACTTGGAAGGAAGTTGTGAAATCTCGTGGTTTTTTGCCTAAACCTATCGCACATCCACAACCTGTCCGCAAAAACCCTTCACCGGGCATTCCTCGCATCTCTTCTTCTTACAGTATTTTATGCCGAGTTTTACGAGAGCAGTCTCAACCCGAGAAAGATTTTCATCCTCGAATTCTCGCAAATTTATGTCCAGATTCTCTGCCACGCTTTTAGCTTTGCTCGATACCTCAG
>JANJFQ010000198.1 GCA_025435355.1 Candidatus Methanophagales archaeon
AGATATAAAAGTTATTTCTCCTTTTTCTTACCAAACTCTCCTTTTATCAGCCTATTTATCGTCTCCTCAACAGGCTCATCAGAATACGTTAGTGCTAATATGCCCATCACCGCTGGGTCAATATTGACAAATTCAATGTATTCTTCTGGCGTTAAACTGTGGAGATCATTCCACGCTTTCTTAAAAAGATACGATAGCCTATTCCACTCTTCTTCAGACATTACCTTGTTCCTCTCCTCATCGTTTTTAAGCTCAAACCTGTATTTTCCTCGATAGTAGTATTCAGCTAAAAACCTCGCTTATATGTAATATCTTTTATCGAAAGTTTTCTGAGATTGAAAGTCCCCAATCCCGCATCAACGAGTATGCTCATTCCCCGTACCAATATACCGAATGTAAATGCATGCGTGTATCCTACTTCAGAAATCCGAAGTATTGCCACTATCGCGGATTCTTGTAGCCCAGTTCCTCCGAGACTTACCGGTATGAATGCAATCGTGCTGACTATTGACTGCAGAAGGAAAAAGTATAAGAAAGAAAGATTTGTATCAGGTAAAAGTGCCAAAAATATGAAATACCACTGCGCACCTACAAACACCCATCCCGCTATGCTTATAACCAGTGCCTTTACCAATTCTGACTTCAATCTCGACGTAGATGCTTGAATGCCTTCAATGAGATTCGTTAGCTTCTTCAGAGCGCCGAAAGAGAAAATCCTAAGCAGTTTTACGCTTCTATCAGACCAGATGAGCAGGCTTGCAATCAATGTTAACGCAGTCACCACAGTTATGCCAGCTATAAGCACGCCTCGATATTCATGAAGTAATATCCCGGAGAGGAGTGCCGCAAAGGCTATTGTACCCACTATTTTCATAATAAAATCCATGATTTGTCCTATTGTGAGCACGCTCAGAGTATCCTCAGCCTTAACATCTTTAAGCAGAAGCACGAGTCCAAAATATCCTACCTTACCCGGGGTTACATCCCCGAGAATCATGGAAGTGAAATGAAACAACAAAATCTGGCAATATGTGTGATGATAGCCCAATTTGTTCAGCAGAATAAAAAGTCTGAAAGCAAGTGCGAAATTCAAGCATAGATAGCCGAGGAGTGCCAGCGCTAAATACCGGTAGTTTATCGTTCGCAAACTTTCCAATAAAAGTCCTGGGTCAACTTTAATGAATAAAATAGCCAGTATTGAGATGGTTATTATTGCACTGATAAAACTCCTTTTTTTCATTTTCGCCTCAACTCCCACCAAAGCCCGATAATCTTCAAGCCCATTTTTACACCGTCATTAAAAAAATCAATCCTTGTAGTGGTGCCTTGATGCCATTTGACCGGGAATTCTTTTACCTTGTAGCCTCTTCTCTGTGCACGAACAAGCAGTTCAGTATCCCAGAACCAGTGCTGGTCTTTGACTTCGTCCATGAGAATAAACAGCGATGACCTCTTAAAAGATTTAAATCCACACGGGTGGTCATGGAGCTTAGAGCGGAGAAGTATTCTTATGAGGTGGTTAAAAACTCTACTCGCCGCTTCCCTTTTCAGTCCGCGCTTCACTTCGCTTTCAGTCAGCAAACGAGAACCGGTTGCAAAATCAAACCCTTCCTTTTCTATCGAATGGATGAGCTCCTCTAAGTGTTTCATATCTGTCGCGAGGTCAACATCAAAGAAGGCAATAGTGGAACCTTTCGCCTCTTCACATGCTTTTTTCAGTGCGCTCCCTTTTCCCAAACGTTGGTCACTGTGCAGATGCCTCACAAAGGCATGCCTATGTGCCAGCTCGGCAGCAATCACATCAGTTCCGTCCGTGCTCCCATCTTCTGCAATAATGATTTCAAAAGAAGAAACGATTTTCATCAGTTCCTCTGTCGTTCTCTCTACTGCGTGCTCCAATTTATCTGCTTCGTTGTACGCCGGGAGTATAAGCGAGACTTTGGTCATGGTGCCTTCTTTTTTTGTATTTGTATAACTCCTTTTTATAACCAGAAGAGTACTACAATTCTCTTTCCATTACCTCGCGTGCACACTCAAAGCCTGCGCGGATCGAACCATCCATGCTTCTCTCGGGATAGTTTGGTGAAGAAAACATCCCTGCAAGGTATAACCCTTCGACGTGAGAAGAATAAGGAAGAATCTTATTTTTATAACCAAGCTCATATACCGGTGCTGTAAACTGCCCCCTCGCCAATTCCCACCACTTCACATCTTCGCGGTGAAAATCGTGAAACAACTTCTCTATCCCTTCGAGATACAAATCAACGATTTCTTTGTCGTTCTTTTTCCATATTTGGTCACTTTCCTGCAAATATGAAACTACATAGAATAAGTCCTCTCCGTAGTCTGCACGGGGAATGAGGTTTGTATGTTCGATAATCGCACCAAAGGGCACATCCGCTTTTATATTCAACCAATAGATGTCTTCCATCAAACTCCTTTCCATTCCAAAGAGTGCACAAATCGTGCATTGATACCTTATCCTGTCTATTGTGGGGCTCTGCCCCACGACCCCGCAAGCCCTGTAGGGGCTTAGAGCTTTGCTCAAGGATGGCGTTGTTATTATAACGTTGTCAGAAGCGAGAAATCCTTCGGTTGTCTCCACACCTTCGACTTTGTTATTCCCTATCACGAGTTTCTTGACCGCGCATCCTCTTCTCATTTCACACCCCCGGGATTCAGTTTTTTCTGCCATTTTATCTACGAGTTGCTGAAATCCGCCTCGCAGATACCCAAGTCTCTCTCCTTTAAATGTCCTGTTGGACCTCAGTTTTATCCTGCTCAAGAGCCAGGCGGCTGAAA
>JANJFQ010000070.1 GCA_025435355.1 Candidatus Methanophagales archaeon
AGGGACATCTTCAAAAGTTATGAGATCATTTAGCACCCTCTTAGCCTCCGCTAATTTCCCCTTGTCATCATCATTTGGGCATTCCGGAGTTTCGTAAACGCTTCTGATATGCTTCCTCTCCAAAATCGCCTTACAATCGTTGTTCGCCTTGGCATTTTCCTTAATAAGATGAAAAATCGTCCAATCGTCCCAGTCCAGAAATTCATCCATCTTATTTGGTGGTGGGAATGTTCCACCCGGTAAAAAGGACTGTAAAACACAACGGAGATGGTAATCATATGCTCGTCGGGTTTTATGATGATACACTTGAGTGTACATCAAATATCTCGCCAAAATTAATTCTTCTGCAACATGCCATCCCCCCTCTTCCACCCCTAAAACAGGTTTGTTATCTTCGGGTTTTATCCCAAGCGACATCGTGTGAATCAGCCTACTTTGGAAGTTAGTGTGTCATACATGAGGGTGGCAAGATGCATAACACCCAATGAGTGTTCAAACCGTGAATAGATTGCACCGGGATAGGTCATATCGGTAAAAGCATGCTGTCTAATCCTTCTTAACCTTTGGAAAATAGGATGATTCACTATCTTTCGTTCCCATTCATCAAGTTATTTTCTAAGAAAAGGGTTCTCGTGAAAATCTGTGTAATCTTGTGGTTATAAAAAGAGCTAAATAAATGCAAGTTTTGTATCCTCTTCTACCCCACTTAGCATAACAAACTTCTTACAGCTATTTCTACATATCTACCATAATAAAATACTTTCGGAGCTACTGTAAAGTTTCTACTTCCTTTAATTTCTTTAAAGCTCGTGTAGCAGTAGCCCTGTGCTTTGTTAATTTTGCGATTTCTCCAAAATTCATCTCTTCCTTTTTCTTTCGTCTCATCGCTGCTAGACAATGATTTAAACAAACCTCATTTTTATTTACACCTATTATGTTCCAATAGAAGCATGGAATCGTCAATTTTGTCTGTCTTACCAATTCTCGCACGAAATGCTTCCTCAATCCAGTCCTTTATTTTACTTTCATCTGCCGTCCAATCATAGAATTCAGCGTATCCTGATTTGATATTTGCTACCAGTCTGGGTGGAACAATATTTGCCTGGTATTTAGTTTTCTTATAATCTGGATGTGTTGGCAAACAAAGCCCTAACAACCCAGAATATCTCCCAACCTTTTTATTTAATGCCGCGGATATCTCCCAATCAACATGTTTCCTGCAATAAGTTTTGGCTCCAACTAAAACAACTACTACCGAGGTATCTGTAATATAATTCTGCTGAATTAACTGTTTTATATAATCAGTGCTATCATCTGTATCTATCTCGCAGGGTTCAACGGATTTGGTTATAAATACAGGTCCAAATAACTTTTCAAAACGATCTCTATAACGTTGATCATCTTTATGATAATAACTAATAAAGACCTTCTGCCGAGTATCTGTTTTTGACTCAAATGAAAACTCCCAGCTCATTTGTTACCCCCTCACTTATCTCCACCTGATTTTACGCTCCCTTCCATTTTCTCTTTTGGATTTTTAATTTAAAAAATATCAGCACCCTTAAATAAAGTCTTTAGAATGACCCGTAGCATGAGCTAATCATGCTGTCTAAGTGATAAGGTTTTTTTTAACAGTTTTATTCACACACAATTCACAAAATCAGTTTCCTTAACCCAGATATTCCTCGAAATATCTGTATGATTCCCCCTATTATGCATCCGAGTGCGATAATCAACAACACTACAGAAACCTGTACGTTTAGTGGAACGAAGAATGATACTATTTCTATTATTATCCATATGATTAACAGCACAATGCCGATTATTGAGATGATAATCCCAGGAAATATCTTACCAAGGTCGACTTTTAGAGGCAAGTAGTTCTACCTCCATTATTGCTCAATATAGATCTTGATATAAGCATCTCTCGCCTTGACCTCCATGATTTCTGACTCTCCTTTCTCAATTGCCTCCGTGATTAATTCATCAAGGTTGAGTTCATTTAAGTCAAAGTCTTCTCCCCAAAGATCTTGCTTCGCTTTCTTGGGCATAATTTTCATCATCTTCGGAGCCCACTTTATTAAATATGTAGGAATCGTCACCTCAACTTCGGGTTCTCCGGTTGTATCCCCCTTTTCCCAAACCAATATCTTCAGCTTTGCCATACTAACTCTTTAGGAAGTCACTTTGTCGCTTCTCGTCTTGTGTATGGAACTCCATTTTACCATAACTTGAGCAAAAATAAAAAGATAAGCAAAATGCTTATCCATACTTTTTCTGTCACTGTTAGTGTAACTGCGCCGCCAGTTGGCACATTTACCAAATCTTGTCTGATGAACTTAACTTTGTGCATGTCTCCAGCGTATCCACTACTACGATGACCTCCTTTTCCTTCGTGTACAACCACGAGTACCAACCCATGTGCCATTTGTCAAAGTTTCCAATGTAGAAAGTAAAACTTGGAGGTTAACTGAGAGTAGATCCATTAGTCCAGTGTAATTTCTATTCCCCAGCGGTTCAACTTCCCTTTATCCCTCTTCACATGGTCTGCGGCATTCAGCGTCCATTTTCCCTTTGCATTCTTTCCAAAAAATGTTCGTAACCCAGGTGTAGATTGTACATCGTAGGTCATAATAATGTTGTCTTGACTTCCGCCAGTTCTAGTATGCAATTTGACTTCTTCGCCAGAAGGGGAGACTAAAGTAACGACTAAATCCCCTATCCAAGTGTGAGTTATATCAACCGATACTTTTATGTCTACTATTTTTCCACTTTCAGAGATGTTTAATACACTATCAATGCCATTTGGTTCGTTGTCCGGTATTTCCACTCCAGGTGAAATTTCTTGGTGTATAGTATGTGTTGGTTTTGGGGGTGGTGGTAACACTGCTAGAACAGCTTTTAATGCATCAACAACGCCGTATCCATACTCTTCGGTGTACTCGCCCTCGGATGCTGCGGTTTGGCGAATTCTTTCCACAATCTCGTCAGGGCTTAAATGTGGGTTAGCAGATTTTATGAGTGCTGCAAGTCCCGATACAAATGGTGTAGCCATTGAAGTACCATCCAAATCAGCATAATCGGAACCGATATACGTACTCCGTATCTCGACACCAGGGGCCATAACATGCTTATAATGGCCATAATTGGAGAAATTTGCCCTTCTGTTATTCTGATCTACGGCTCCCACAACAAACACCTTCGGATGTGCAGCAGGGTAAGCATAGTAGCCATAGCGCTCAGGATTGACTCCCTCATTACCCATTGCTGCCACTATAACGCATCCTCTTGAGTTAGCATAGTCTATTGCATCCCTCAGCAGCTCTGGTAGAGGTTCGTCTATAGGCACAAGTCCTCCAAGACTCATGCTGATCACATGGGCACTATGATCTGCAGCCCAGATTATGCCATCGGCAATATCGGTAAAAATCCCCGTCCCATCTACATACGTCCCTTCGGGAGTTGTGCATCGTGTATTGGCAAGAACTCTAACTGGCATGATCTTACAATTCCAAGCTACTCCTGCAACTCCTCTATCATTGTTCGTGGATGCAGCTGCAATACCAGCGCAGTGAGTCCCATGCCCGTTCTCATCCTCAGGATTGTCGTCACGGGTATAGATATCCCCTTCCCAGACGCATCCCTCACCAGGTTCAACTTCTGTAAGATCAACCATGTCATAACCTGGAACTAATTTATCCTTTAAATCAGGGTGGTTTTGATCAACTCCGGTATCCACAATGGCAATAATTACCTCTTGGCTACCTTTCTCAAGTTCCCAAGCTTCCTCACATTTTATTCGTCGCAAGCCCCACTGTTCTTGGTAATAACGATCATTCGGAACCGCAGCCATCCTAGCAAAGTATTCCAAATGGGCATTTTCGATGTTGGGGTTTTCTTTCAACTTCTTAATCATCGAATTAAGATCAATCTCCGGAGGAACCTTCACTATGTAAGTTCGTGTAAACCCATATGTTTCATGGGTCGTTTCAGGTTCACTAACTCTACGAACCCATATTCCTCCTGGAAGAGACTCTGTCGGTGGTCCACGAAGCTTCGTTATTCCTGTGGTTTTATAGTCTGACAATATCTTATCCACAGATGCGATTCCAAGCTTTACAACCGTAGATCTGCGCCCAGTCGGTACAGATGTCGTAACAGCACGAGAGGGTTCTTCTTTCAATTTGAGAATCACCCGCCCTTTAACAACACGTGGTTTGATTTCTTTTTTTATTTTTTCAGCCAATTCCCTTTTCACCTCCTAAAATTTCTTTGGGTATTTCATATAGCGCCTCCCTCTGCGCTATTTTTCCCTCTCACCTTCCCTCTTTCTCTTTACTTTAAAGTCACATACCCCGTACTTAAGTACAAAGCCTGTAATTAGGCACGGGCATGTAACCCACGTTTCATATGAAATTCTTTTTGGGATATGCTATAAATGCTTTTCGATTTTTCCCTATGTATAAAACTTCGCATAAATCATTCGTCAGCGAATTTTTAAAACTATTTTTTAAGATATATGAAAAGAAAACGTAAAAGAACGCAACGTTTAAATGTGGCAGCGTTCTTTATATGATGGGGGGAAGGTACGCCAGCTCTTCTAACTATTTCACCCTTCTTCTCCCCTTTTAAAAATTCTCTACCCATGCAGTTGTAATGTTGTAGAGTAACTTTTATTGGAGGAAGGATTGTTATATCCGCTTATACCACTTAACCACCCTGAAAATAACGAACGAAATAATCAATGTCAATACCACGTACACGAATCTCATTTTTGCAGGTGTTCCCTCCTCGCTTTCTTCTTCTCCTCCTTCCTGTTCCCCTTTCACCGACACGTTCCAATCATGGAAGAAAACATGCTCGTAAAACGATGCTATTTCCACGTTCTCTACTATCACACCTGCTTCCCTGTTATGAATAGAATTGGCATTCCAGTTCAGCGATGCTATAAGCACTTTTTTGCCATCCACGATTAACCCTTTGTTGTGTATTTTGGTTAATCCCAACGAATCCAAATCCGCTAATTTCGCTTCTAAACTCAAATTATCTTCGCTCGACACTTCGTTCAACCACGAAACGACTTCATCATTGTTGTTTTCCCCTTCTAAATACTTGGAGTCCAGCAGCACATTAACTTCGCATCCCCTTCTCGCTGCTTCTATCAGAGCAGCAATAAAAGTGTTGTCTGCTTCACCCCAGAATCTTCCGGTTGAGAACTGCTGCACGAGAACACTTTCTTTTGCGTAGTTTATCAGACCCAATATCGTTTCGTTAGTCAAAGCGGCATCGGGTGCTAAAACAGGAATCACGGTAAAATTGCAGTTCAAGGTAAGTGGCACAAAAACAGGCACATAAGAGCCTTCGGGTATCTCTCTGCTCATGACTTTTGTTTCCAAATCCTCTATCTCTGTTGTGAATTCTTTACCACGGTAGAAATCTTCAAAAAATACTGCTTTGAAGTAATTTGCCACTTCTTCGTTTCTTATCACGATACCCCAGCCACGGTTTCCAAAAGAGTTATTATACGGTATCCCCGTATGTTTCCAGTTTTCACTCATTACTAGGGTTGTTTCGTTGTCAATGATTGCGTATTTTGCATGGTTTATAAATGGGTCATGCGAAAAACGAACTGCTCCTCCCCTTTCTTTTATTTTTTTCGCGATATACAGCTCTTCATCCCTGATTCCGCCAACAGGACTGCCTTCGAGCAGCAAACACACAGTCACTCCTCTATTTAAAGCATCTAAAACAATATCCCTGAGGTTAGAACTCTCAAACTGGTACAGGTTGATGAACAAAGAGGAAGAAGCATTGTCTATCTCTTCTTGCAAAACGAAAAAACTACAATCTGGCGATACAAACGCGGTAGCATCGCCGAAGAAGGAGAATTTTTCCGGTGCGTGATAAGAAGCGCCAAAAGGAAGTAGAAGCCAATCTTCGCACTGATTTGTATCGCTGCGGTCTTTTCGTTTGAAAATCATTCCCTCTCTCGGCTTTCTCAAAGGTTCTCCTCGCCAGCCTTCTGCTTTGTAACCTGAATCACCGTATATCACGACATCCACTTCTCTTCCACTCTTATCTTGCAGTATCACTTCGTCACCACTGTTACGCAATACAAACGCTCTTCCTTCTGTTTGCACCTGATTGACACCGGGATCAGAGTCAGAGCCGTATTCGAAAACAGGAAAAATGTTTTTGCTCGTTACGGTGCTCATTTGCTCTGCAAATATCGAAGCTGTTCTTGTAACGTATATTGTCTCGCCTGAGGCGACGTTAAAAGGCGGGAACATGATTTTTCCTTCGTTGTCTGTTATGCTCCAGCCTTCGATATTTACAGGATGCTCGCAGGGATTGGTGATTGCAACGTATTCATCTGGCTCTTTTTCGGTAGTAGTATCGGGGTAGATTTCGGTTATTAGTAAATTCGCTTGCGCTCCGTTATCAGAAGAGGAATAAGCAAATGCTTCGTGTGTTAAGGCTAAAAGTAAAGCAAGTATGAACATTGCCATGAAGCATTTAAATACTCCTTTTTCCCCCATTTTTTACATTTATTCGCTATATGATTCATACACAATTCATTAAGTAACAACATATAAAAAAGTTAAAGGTTGTTATCTAAAATAAAGATGAAAGCAACCCTGGAGGGAACTGTAAAAAGGATTTTTAGGACACCCTTCACATTTTCAAACTTTTTATTGCTTTAAATTGTATAATCAAACCATGGAACAAGCAGTTATTAACCAGACCCAACTATCCCTGATCCAGGGTGACATAACCCGGCAAGAAACAGATGCCATAGTAAATGCAGTAATTACATTTTTGAGAAAAGAGGCGACTTCACTAAAAGAAGTGGTATTTGTCTTTTTTAATTCAGGAACTTATGAATTCTATCGCTCGGCATTAGAAAAAATGTCAGAAGAACTATAATTGGTTTGCAAATCTTAACCCCTTGCTGAGTTATACCGCTGGAGTATTGGATTCTATTGTCGGGAGTTTTATCCATTACCAATACGGCAGGGGAATGACAGAAGAAGAAGAAGAAGATGAGGAAATGATAGAACAGATTAAAAGGAAAATTCCTGTCGGGGCACGGTATGCAATCCAATCATCAACACGCGTGCAATCAGCCATTCTTTTCCATAAACGCGAATCCCTCAACAACGCGATAGCGTAATATCCAACTGTCCTTCTCCATCTGTTTTAACCGCTTCACATTCTCTTCGAGTTGTGCTATCATCTCATCAATGCTTTTCGCACCGTTACAAAAATCCTGTATTTTTATTGTTGTTCTTTTCATTTTCTCCCCTTAATTCATTATACCGAGCCACGATAAAAAACCGCAGTAGCCAGTTAGAACCAAAAGTTAGAACCTTAGGTAAGATTTACATCAAAAAAGCAATGCATTTAAATAGTGTAGAAGAGATGTATAAATTATGGCGAAAGTAAAAAATCTTGGGTTATACATTGGTCTATTATGCATCATTGGAATTATGGCAGTATTCTTCTTTGATGCTTACATTGGTATTTATGATACGCTCTATGTAACGGAAGAAGGTTGGGAGCGGGAGATAACGTTCGATATACCCTACCCTGAACATATCGGAACAGAATATGGAGAGACCATATATTTTACCTACGTGGTTACTAACAACATGTTCGAAGAATATAATACATATATTGAAGCATCGGTTTGGAGGGGAGATGATAAGAATCTAACCATATTTTCTGCGAATGAATCGATAACTCCATTCGATAACACCACTGTCAAATGGGTACTGGAAACGGAAAAATTGGAGCCGAACACAAACTACATCTTAAAGATAAACACAGATACGTTCGAGCGAATAATACGCATGAATTTTCATCAGCCACCAAAGGAGGTTATAATATATGCTGAGAGAGGAACACCACTACCAGAAATAGAGAAGGAGGAGGGATAAAATATGGATCAGATGAAAATATATATCCTGTATGCGTTTGGAATATTGATGTGTGTAGCAGGCGTGATATATCTAGCAAGCGAGTATATAAAATACCTATCAGATGCTGGAAAGCTAACAATCCTCATGTTAATGGTCATCATGTTTGCATCTTTTGGTAAATATTTTGAAGAGAGGGGGTTATGATGTTAGGATTTATTGCGACGATAGCGATGGTGATCTTTGTTATATGGTTAGTTTATAGAGCAAGCACAGTTAAGAATGTTGGTAAAGAGATAAAAGATGTGTTAAATCCACATATAATTATGTATGGGCTATCTTGTGTTTCTGGTGTTTGTACCTTCGCATTCTTCTTATCTATGGATATATCGAAATTTTTCAAAATAGTGGTTAGCATAATTCTTGGCATGGCTCTTATATTCGTTGCAAATTGGATGCAAAAGAGGGCTAAAAACGAATGATCTCATAAATTACATATTTTCTTTGCGAACTCAGCGTTCTCTGCGGTAAATTTGAAATGTGACAAAGTCAAGTTAGACCACATCGAAAAAAGAGAAAAAGCACCAGGCATTCGCTTTTAGCCCGGTGCAACTTACTTATCCGTCATTTTCTATCTTACTCCTCTTCGCCTGATATCACTCTGATCGGTTCGCACGTGAGATCGAAAGACCCATCACCGCTGAGGTTGCCATTTACAGTTAGCTCAACTTCATCGCCTGACTCTACTACACCTACTAAGTCTCGAATGTTGAACCAGAGCATAAGTTTCTTGTCATTACCAGTAAGTTGGGATCTTACAGCAGATGCACCTTCACATGTGACGGTACTTGTATCAGCATTTTCCGCGATACTTTTGCCATCGACATATTCATCCCAAATAGTCACTTTAAACATTCCTTCGCTACTGAGGTCTATAGTCGCTGGTGTAACTCTAGTGCATCTAGCCATTGCCAGCCCTATTAGTCCTGCAAGCAGTATTGCCACGATTGCGAGTGCGAATAATTTTTTCATTTTTTATCACCTCCTATTTGTTTTATAGACATGATTTGTCTATAGTATCATTCTTGTAAGGTGATTATAAAACTCTCGGACACTGTAAATGAAATGACAAATATATGCGATACAAATTAGCAATTATAGATAATAAAAATCAATTTAGCGAAACATTTATTTAACCTCAATTCCGTATGTAGTTTATGAATATTTATTTGAGAAGGTGAAAAAGCGGTGATAGAAAAAATAGTATTGGTTGCTTTGGTTTTGATGGCTGCGATGTGTGTTGGATGTGTAGATACGCCTGTTGAAATGGTAGTTCCAACACCAGTTCCAACACCAATGTCAGCTCCGATTCCGATGTCTACGTCAGAGATAGAGCCAGTAGTTAGAACTGTTGACATAACAGTAGATTATACGGTAAAGAAGCTTGGTATAACTTTGTATAAAGATAGTTATACATATAAATTAGAAAATACGACGATGAGTGATGGTGAAATACGAAGTATGGTTCAAGAGAAGATTAATGAGCTAGCCGCAGATTATAATATAAATCCAGATTGTGTAGCATACGAGTGTTCGATTGTTGAAGTAGAACAGTAGATTCCAGAGCCGGTAGTAATATTAACGCCAACTGGGGTTTTTGCACCGGGATAAGGCATTTTGCCATGGATGGTCATCGAGCAAGACAACTCATTCGGGGATTGGAGAACAAAACATCAGGATTCTGTATTCCCCATTTCATCACGCTGGTTCAGAAGAACAACAAGGTTAGGACCCTTGGATGATGGATGAATACTAGGAAAAAGTCTTTATCACGGTTAAAAGACTTCGCTTCGTCCAAATTCTGCTTCGCAGAACTTCTTTTACACCGATACCGTTATACGCAACCATTGGGAGATGATTAAAGAAAGAGGAAAAGATACTACTCTAGTGTAGCGTTTCCAAGATATTATGGCAACATTTATATAGGGGCGGTACCATACTTGATTTTATGCCATTCGTTAGCAAGAAGCCAAAATTAGAGTTGAGCGAAGAGGATCTTAAAATTTTAAG
>JANJFQ010000011.1 GCA_025435355.1 Candidatus Methanophagales archaeon
CAGCAACATGGATGTTATGCCACGTTCATGCCAAAACCCATCCTCGGTGTGGATGGCTCAGGAATGCACGTGCATCAATCGTTATTTAAAGGAGATAGAAACGCATTCTTTAGCTCTGATGACGAATATCATCTGTCTGACGTGGGTAAGAGATATATCGCAGGATTGTTAAGACATGCACCTGAGATAACCGCGGTTACCAATCAGTGGATAAATTCGTATAAACGTCTGGTTCCGGGATACGAAGCACCTTCATACATCACATGGGCGTTAAGAAACAGGTCTACACTCGTCCGCGTGCCAATGTATAAGCCTGGAAAAGAGGAAGCGACACGTGTGGAATACCGCAGCCCTGACCCTGCATGCAATCCTTATCTGGCATTTTCCGTGATGCTCGCTGCCGGATTAGCTGGAATGAAAAACAAGTATGAGTTGCCATCACCCACGGAAAAGGACGTTTATCTGATGAATGCCGAGGAAAGGGCGAAGGAAGGAATGAAATCGCTGCCCGGGAGTTTGATTGAGGCGATTGCACTGACAGAGAAGAGCGAATTGGTGAGAGAAGCCCTTGGAGAGCACGTTTTCAGGAATTTTATCACCTCAAAGAAGGTAGAATGGGACCGGTATCGTGTGAACGTGACGGAATGGGAGTTGAAGGAGTATTTATCTGTGTTGTGAAGGTTGTTCTTAATTCTTATGAAAAGCAACGTTTTATAAGTAAAAATTGTGCGGGGTAAATAAGGGAGGCGATAAAGATGAGGGAGAGAGGGATTTTTGAGGAGGTAGAAAGTTTGCCTGTAGTAAGTATATCCGGCATTAAGTTCGCATATAATACCAATATGGAGGGATATACGACGCTGAGTTCGGATATACCGAAGTTAGCCGAAATTGCTGGTTGGGCATGAAAATGAGAAGGCAAAAGCTATGAAGTGCGACCCCCTTAGCAGCGGAGAACATAAATGGGTAAAATAAACATTCTGCAGATCTCAGATTTGCACCGTGGCAGAGCTAATCAAGTTCGAAATCCAGCACTGATTGACTCTATAATTACTGATTTGAAATACTGGATACATGAAGTAGAAACCTATATTTCGCAGTATATAAAAATGTACTCTCTTAAGACAGGCAAACAAGTACTTTTACGGTTACATTTCTATCCTTTATTCCTGAGCATGGTTGACATCACCCTTTTTCTCGCTATAAGCTATCACATTTATTTTTCATCTCCCAGAAACGGCATATTTCGTTCATAGCATCCGCTAACATCCCATTCTCCATCGCCATCATCTTGCATTTAGTGATTCTTGAGATATTCATCGGGTTTTGGAACTTCCAGTGCAGTCAATATCGCCTCCTGCTGAGGATCCAATCCATTCACATTCAGCAATTTGCTTCTATCTTTGAACCGGTAGCAAACGATAGAAAGGAATTCAAATTTAAGAAACGCTTGTCTCGCGGTCATTTTCTCCCATCTCTTTCTGCACCGCATCTCTATGATTGAATAGATCAAAAGAGAGAGCATTATAACGAAAACGAGAGCTGCAATCTCTTCATCCTTCTCCAGAAACAATGGTCTTATCCTCATCGTGCTTTTCAGCGTTGAAATCAGCTTTTCTATCTTATCCCTACCTTTGTATGTAATCAAAGTTTCCTCTTCGGTATCAAAATCCTTGTTTGTCGCAAGCATGTATTTACCATCGAGTTTCTTGTCCTCCTCAATCAGTTCCCTTTTCAGACCCCATGTGAATTCTACCTTCCCGTATTCGCCTTTAACGTCGTAAGTGAAATATTTCTTCGTTCTGCTTCCCTCAACCGATTTTTTTGCCATGTACTCGACATAATCGGGATTTTTGTATTTCCTCGCATTCAACTTGGATTCAATGTGAATCAGTTTGCCCTCAATCTTTTTTATTGCCTTTTCTCTGCTTTTTCGGTCATTTTTTAGCTTAGTTTCGCTTTTCGTCACCAAAACACTGTCAGTTACCTTTTTACCCTTGTATTCAAAAGTAATTGGTCTAAAAACAGCCCAATAAGCGCCCTTTGACCTGTCCCGGTAGTCCAGTTTGTTATTATCGAACTCCTCATCGCTTACTGAGAGCGCTATCCCCTTATTATCCTCGGTTATCGTGACTGGTGCGAGGTATTGCACGTCCTGTTTGTGGTATTTTATCACTATCTCATCGGAGATGGTCTTTCTGTCTCCTGTGATAAGGAGCGGTTTTTTACAGTAATCTACGAGTTTGGTACGTAATTTCTGCAATTTCTGCATATTGGCCAGTACAGTATTCTCATCTGCGGTAGAGCTACTATGGATGTCGTAAGAGAAGGGAATACCGTCCTCAGTCACATTTATTCCTAAATTCGCCTGCACCTTGTCCGGTTTGTGGTCCCTGCTATATCCAAGCTCTATGATGCCCGATTCGTTATATGAACCCTCAAAATAGAATGAGGTTAGGTCGTAGAGAAGGGAGTCAATAGGGATGTGGTACTTTATCACTGCATTCGTAACAATGTCTGTCCATATATCGCTGATATGCGGAAATATCGCCTGAAGTGTTCTTCTACACCGGTCATCATTGAGTTTCTCAGCATCTAAGCCGTAGAGCTCTTCTATCGCGGTGCCCTTCGCCCACCGCTCAATATGATAAAGTGGTCTGGGTGCCATCAACCGATTAATCGTGAGTATCTCAATCACGTCACCATGCGATATCTCCGGCCCATTCGACACATAACCGTTCACAATCTCTGCAATTCCTATCCTGTCAAGGAAAGGTTTTATCAACGCTGCAGCACCCAGTACCTTGACGGTTTCCTTCTCTAGGCTCGATAAAAACTGTGATGCAAAATTGACTGATTATGAAATTGCGAATTTAAGGGGACGGGCAGGTAGATTATTAAAAGACCTTATTGGAAGGACATTTGTCTTAGAAGAGGGGGCATTTGATAAAGAAAATAATCAAACGGACTTATTTCCAGAAGCTGAAAAAGAATTACATTCAGGATATGGTGAAAAATATTTAGAAAATGAAGAAAGTATAGATGACTGTCTTATTAATAACATTCCACCTTCCGAGGATAATAAAGAGTATTCTTTTCTTTTGACATACATACGGCAAGTGATTCTAAAACACAAGGTGAATGCCCAAAAACGATTGCAATCTGTTGGAATAGAGCTAAATGAGGAGCAGTTTAATACTGTTAGTTCATCCATGACTTCATTGAGTGTTCCTGTTGAAATTTGCTACAAAAATCGTTATTGGGATCCATTAGATTTAAATGAATTATATAAGGAACGAAATGAATATAATATTCCCACAGCAATAACAGATAATCAAATTGAAGATCTCTTAACAATTGTTCTTATAAAAATGAGCGAAAAATATCCTCTTTATTACAAAAGATATTTCGGTATTAATAAAAGTTTAATTAAATCAACTTGCATAAGTGCTAAAGAATGGATGAAAGAGACATCATTGAAAGATATATTAAATAATCAATATTTTGACACATCAGAAAAGATAGAGGACAGAATTAGATTAATATACAATAAAATATCGTTTGGTTTACCGATGCTGTTAAAACCCCTTTATGATATCCAAGTTCCAGATAGTATGTTTTTAACCTTTATTGAAACAGGGGCATATAAGCCAATATCAAGAAGAATGATTGAGCTCAATATTCCGAGAGATACAGCAATTTTCCTAAGTCAAAAATATTTTAACGGTGTTGGGCAACACGAAGAAGATTTGGAAAAAGTAATTATTACCAAATTAAATGAAATGAGCAACGAAATTGATTATTGGAGAAGAATACAAATAGAAATGCTGTTATGAAAAATAGTTGGATGAATATATGAATAAAATCACCGAATCCGCTGTCGAACAATACGCAATCGACCTACTTGAAAAACAGGGCTACCAGTACATTTACGCTCCCGACATTGCGCCTGACAGCGAAACGCCGGAAAGAAGCTCCTTTGAAGATGTTCTGTTGTTAGAGCGTCTGAAAAAAAGCCGTTGGCAGAATAACCCAAAACAAGGCAAAAACCATTGATACCAAAGATGATCAGAGATTAAACAGCAAACAAATCCGCACCCTCGAAAAACGCCATGATACGCTCTTGCCTAAATTGATGAGTGGTGAAGTCAGGGTAAAATTAGAGCAACAAGAGGGTGGTATATGAACAAAAGAGATATTGTAAAACAACAATCCGATTTCATCCTCTATACCTCAAATGATGGGGACGTGAATGTAGAAGTATTTCTGAAGGATGAAACGATTTGGCTGACACAGAAAGCAATCGGCAAACTGTTTGGAAAATCGAAAGCAACGATTAGCGAGCATCTTAAGAAAATATATGCAGAAGGAGAATTGCAGATGGATTCAACTGTTCGGAATTTTCGAACAGTTCAAACGGAAGGATCGAGGCAAGTAGAACGAGATTTGGAGTTCTACAACCTCGATGCCATCATTTCGGTCGGCTATCGCGTCAACTCCTACCAGGCCACCCAATTCCGCATCTGGGCAACCAAAACCCTGAAAGAATATATCATCAAGGGTTTTGTCCTGGATGATGAACGGCTGAAACAGGGTAAGCGATTCGGCAAGGATTATTTCGAGGAACTCCTTGAGCGAATCAGGGAAATCCGGGCAAGTGAGCGGCGGTTTTATCAGAAGATTACCGACATCTACGCCCTTGCTGCGGATTATGATAAAAACGCGCCGGTAACAAAGGATTTTTTCGCAACAGTTCAGAACAAGCTCCACTGGGCAATCACCGGAAAAACCGCAGCAGAAATTATTTACGATTCGGCAGATGCAATAGAAATCCACATGGGTTTGACCAGTTGGAAACAGGCTCCGGACGGCAAGATTTTAAAAATCACATTTCCGATTTTGACAAAGAGATAAAGCGTATTACGGGGAAAAAAGATGACGACAAATAAAATCACCGAATCCGCAATAGAGGAATTCGCAATCGACCTACTTGAAAAACAGGGCTACCAGTACATTTACGCTCTCGACATTGCGCCTGACAGCGAAACGCCAGAAAGAAGCTCCTTTGAAGATGTCCTGTTGGTAGAGCGTCTGAAAAAAGCAGTTGGCAGGATCAATTCTAACATTCCGGCAGATGTTAGGGAAGATGCCGTCAAACAGATACTACGGCTAAATTTTCCTGAACTCATCGCCAACAATGGAGCGTTTCACAGGATGCTGACAGATGGTATAAAGGTAAGTTATCGCAAAGACGGAGCCGGCAGGGGCGACCTGGTCTGGCTGATAGATTTTAAAAATCCTGAGAATAACGAATTTCTTGTAACCAATCAATTCACAGTCATAGAAAACGAGGTGAACAAGCGCCCTGATGTAATCCTTTTTGTGAACGGCTTGCCCCTGGTTGTTATCGAATTGAAGAATCCTGCCGACGAGAACGCAACCGTAAAATCTGCATTCAAGCAGTTGCAGACCTATAAACAGACAATACCCGGTCTTTTTACTTACAATGGCTTCATGGTCGTATCCGACGGACTTGAGGCAAAGGCGGGTTCGCTCTCCGCAGGTTACAGCCGTTTCATGGCCTGGAAATCTTCTGACGGTAAAACGGTAGCATCCCCCCGGATAGGACAGATGGAAACGCTGATCAAAGGAATGCTCAACAAACGAACCTTGCTGGATATTATCCGCCATTTCATTGTATTCGACAAGTCGAAAAAGGAAGATAAAGAGACTGGCGTAACAACGATCAGGACCGTAAAGAAATTGGCCGCGTATCATCAATACTATGCTGTGAATAAAGCCGTGGAATCTACCTTGCGGGCATCGGGATATTCTGAAACCAAAACGACAGATGAGTTTATGGTGATGGAATCACCAGCAAGCTATGGTCTTGTTGGAGTGGATTCTCAACCTGCAGGGGACAGGAAAGGCGGCGTGGTCTAGCATACGCAGGGAAGCGGTAAATCGTTATCAATGGTGTTTTTCACCGGTAAAATCGTTCTCGCCCTGGACAATCCGACCATACTGGTAATCACCGACAGAAACGATCTGGACGACCAACTGTTTGATATCTTTGCCGCGTCAAAGTAGCTTCTCAGGCAGGATCCTGTCCAGGCTGAAAGCAGGGAGCATTTGAAAGAGCTTTTAAATGTCGCATCGGGAGGAGTTGTATTTACTACCATCCAGAAGTTTCAGCCCGAAGAAGGGAATGTTTACCCGAAACTATCAGACAGGCGAAACATCATTGTAATTGCCGATGAAGCCCACCGGACACAGTATGGCTTCAAGGCAAAAACCATCGATGCAAAAGACGAGCAGGGAAATGTGATTGGTAAAAAGACCGTTTACGGCTTTGCGAAATATACGCGCGACGCCCTGCCCAATGCAACCTACATCGGCTTCACCGGTACGCCCATTGAAAAAACGGATGTGAACACGCCCGCAGTGTTCGGCAATTACGTTGATGTTTACGATATATCCCAGGCGGTCGAGGACGGCGCAACGGTAAAAATCTATTATGAAAGCAGATTGGCAAAAATCGCTCTCAGTGAGGAAGGTAAAAAATTGGTCGCAGAACTGGACGAGGAATTAGAAAAAGAAGACCTTGCCGAGACACAAAAAGCCAAGGCGAAATGGACACAGCTTGAAGCTTTGATTGGCAGCGAAGACCGGATAAGACAGGTTGCAGAGGACATTGTAACCCATTTTGAGCAGCGCCAGGAAGTGTTTGAGGGCAAGGGAATGATCGTGGCAATGTCAAGACGGATAGCCGCCGACCTGTATGATGAAATTATTAAAATCAAACCCGGGTGGCACAACGACGATCTTAAAAAGGGTGTCATCAAGGTGGTAATGACCTCGGCATCTTCAGACGGGCCAAATATCTCAAAACACCATACCACCAAAGAACAGAGACGGGCATTGGCAGAAAGAATGAAGGACACAGAAGACGAATTAAAATTAGTAATTGTGCGGGATATGTGGCTAACCGGTTTTGATGTCCCTTCGCTGCATACGATGTATATCGATAAGCCCATGAAAGGCCATACTCTTATGCAAGCAATTGCCCGGGTGAATAGAGTCTATAAAGATAAGCCCGGTGGCTTAGTGGTTGATTATCTCGGAATCGCCTCCGATCTGAAAGAAGCCCTATCATTCTATTCGGACAGCGGAGGAAAAGGCGATCCTGCTGTTCTTCAGGAACAGGCGGTTCAGTTGATGCTCGAGAAACTTGAAATTGTATCCCAGATGTTTCATGGATTTCTCTATGAACATTATTTTGCTGCGGATACCTCAACAAAGCTATCAATAATACTCGCTGCGGAGGAGCATATACTTGGCCTTGAAAACGGGAAGAAACGGTATATTGATGAAGTGACCGCATTATCAAGAGCGTTCTCTATAGCCATTCCGCATGAGCAGGCAATGGATGTAAAGGACGAAGTCTCGTTCTATCAGGCGATAAAAGCCAGACTTGTAAAGTTTGACAGCACTGGAACAGGCAAAACCGACGAAGAAATTGAAACCGCAATCAGGCAAGTTATAGATCAAGCCCTCGTAACTGAACAAGTGATAGACGTTTTCGATGCCGCAGGTATTAAGAAACCGGATATTTCCATTCTATCAGAAGAATTTCTTTTAGAAGTCCAAAACATGGAACATAAAAACATTGCTCTGGAAGTTCTTAAAAAGTTGCTCAACGATGAAATAAAAGCCAGGGTGAAAAAGAACCTGGTTCAAAGCAGATCGTTAATGGAAATGCTGGAAGATTCAATCAAGAAATATCACAACAAGGTTATTACAGCGACAGAAGTTATTGAAGAACTGATTACACTCAGTAAAGAGATAAAGAGGATGGACAAAGAGCCACAGGAAATGGGGTTGTCAGAATTTGAATACGCTTTTTACACGGCAATTGCAGATAATGACAGTGCAAGAGAATTGATGCAAAAAGAAAAACTACGAGAATTGGCTGTTGTTTTATTTGAGAAGGTGAAACAAAACTCATCAATAGACTGGACGATAAAAGAAAGCGTCAGGGCGAAATTAAAAGTAATTGTCAAACGGACTTTAAGACAATATGGTTATCCGCCAGATATGCAAGCACTCGCAACAGAAACAGTGTTAAAACAGGCGGAATTAATTGCAGATGAAATAACAAAGAGGAGATGAGGATTGTGAGACAGGCACAAAAATCTCAAATATTTTTATAAAAATATAGCAGATATTGAAGTATTGGTTGAGGAGGTAAAAAGATAGAAAATGTGTGAACCAGAAATGAAAGAAATGACAAAACGGATTATTCCTTGCCTTGATACAACCTTAGATGAGCAAGGTAGAGCAGTGGTCGTTAAGGGAATAGAATTTGAGAATGGTGCGGATGCGTGCTTAGCAGCGAGTATTTTTCATTACGGAACGTATACGGTTGGAGAGATAAAGGATTATCTGTGCGAGAAGGGTATAAAGCTATGATTTGAACCTTTTAAAAAACCATAAGATTACACATAAGCCCTTACAGGGCTTGCGGTGTCTGTCATGGGGCAGAACCACATACTTCACGAGTGAGTAAAAATCATAAGGGCATAGTAGTATCCGAAAAGATAATATATTAGGATACTATTGTATAATTATGGAAATCATAGATTTTAACCCGTGGTGGGAAACCGGAGCAATAGATAGGGATACAGCGTCAATGAAGAGGCGCGACCTTTTTCCAACGCTTAAGGAAAGCTTAGAAGCGCGATTTATCGAGATAATCATTGGTTTGAGAAGGGTAGGAAAAACGGTGCTCATGCACCAGCTTATCGCCTATCTACTGAATAATGGAATAGATGCGAAGCGGATTTTTTACTACTCCTTCGATATCGAGAGAAAAGACCTGAACAAGGTAATTAGCGAGTATGAAGCGAAGATATTACACGATAAAATAAAGGAGAAGCATGTTTTTCTTTTCTTCGATGAGATACACAAGTTAGAAGATTGGGAGAACAAGGTTAAAGTTCTATACGACTTGAACCAGGGAGTAAAGCTAATCCTTTCCGGTTCAGCATCGTTAAATTTAATGAAGAGAAGCAGGGAAAGTTTGGCAGGGAGGGCAAGATTTCACTATCTTTCTCCATTAAGTTTTAAGGAATTTCTTAAATTCCGAGGTGAGAAAATACCTGAGCGGGCAGAATTCGAGATATACAAGCGAAAGCTTGAGATAATGCTTGCGGAGTTTATGTACACGGGCTTTCCAGAAACCATAGATATGGAAGAGCATAAAGCGCGGGAATATGTAAGAGAACTCATCGCAGAGCGAATAATTTACCGCGATATACCGGAGACTTTCAGGATAGAGGATTTTGAAATTATCAAAATTTTGGCAGACTACATATTTAAAAATCCAGGCATTATTTTGAACATTGAGTCTCTTTCACGCGATTTGGGACGGCATAAGAAGACAATAAGGAACGCTTTGAACTATTTAGAACTCTCTTTTCTGATAAAACGTGTTAGCAATTTGAGGGGTAGCTTTTTGAGTACGAGTAGAAAGAACAGAAAAGCATACCCTTTACATCCTGCTCTATCGCTGAGCAAGGATGAGGATATGAATTTGGAATGCCTGGTCAGGAGTGAGATAAATGCGGAATGTTACTGGAGAAAGCAAAATCATGAGGTGGATTTTGTTCTGAAGAACGAGAAAGTAATCCCGATAGAAGTAAAAAATAAGGAGAGAATAAATAAAAGGGACTTGAAGGGCTTACTTAAATTCTGCTCAATCGCGGAAATACATAAGGGGTTTGTTGTTAGCCATGGTGGTGATGAAAGAAGCATAGAGGCAGACGGAGTTAGAATAGAAATAGTGCCGGTAAGTATATTTTTATCTCTGCAAAAAATAATGATTATTTAATACCGAGGAAGATGCCAAAAGAAGAAGACATCAAGCGGGTGCTGGTAATAGGCTCTGGCCCTATTATCATTGGTCAAGCGTGCGAATTTGATTATTCGGGTACGCAAGCGTGCAAGGCGCTAAAAGAGGAAGGCTATGAAGTAGTTTTAGTGAATTCGAATCCCGCCACCATTATGACTGACCCGGGAATGGCTGACCGGACATACATTGAACCGCTTACCGTGGAGAACATAGAGAAAATAATTGCAAAGGAAAGACCAGATGCTTTGTTGCCCAACCTTGGCGGTCAGACGGGGCTCAATCTCTCTGCCGAGCTCAGTAAAAGGGGGATACTGGATAAATACGGGGTTGAGTTAATAGGAGTGGAGGCTGATGCGATTGAACGCGGTGAAGACCGTATTACGTTCAAGGAAACCATGGCTAAGCTAAGTATTCCAATGCCCATGAGCTCTCCTGCTTATTCTATCGAGGAAGCGGAGGAAATCGTGCTGGAATTGGGGTATCCCGTGGTCATCAGACCTGCTTACACCTTAGGTGGAACCGGCGGAGGGATTGCATACAACGTAGAAGAATTGAAGACAATTGTTGCCCGGGGCATTGCCGCAAGTCTAATAGGGCAAGTGCTTGTAGAGGAATCGGTTTTAGGCTGGGAAGAACTTGAACTTGAAGTGATGAGGGATAAAAAGGGCAATATGATTACTGTTTGTTTTATTGAAAATGTTGACGCCATGGGCATTCATACTGGCGATAGTTTTTGTGTAGCGCCGATGCTGACTGTTGCAGAGGAATTGCAGAAGAAGTTGCAGGAGCTCTCTTACAGGATCGTTGATGCCATTGGTGTATTAGGCGGAACAAACATACAATTTGCGCATAACCCCGAAGACGGCAGAGTCGTGGTTATTGAGATCAATCCACGTACTTCTCGTTCCTCCGCATTAGCCTCAAAAGCTACTGGTTTCCCCATCGCTCGTATATCTGCGAAACTTGCAGTTGGTATAACCCTTGATGAGATACCATACTGGAAGGGAGGAACGCTTGATAAATATACACCGAGCGGGGATTACGTAGTGGTAAAGTTCGCCAGGTGGGCATTTGAGAAGTTCCCACAGACGCAGGACATACTTGGGACGCAGATGAAAGCCGTGGGTGAGGTTATGAGCATAGGTAAGAATTTCAAGGAGGCATTTCAAAAAGCGATACGCTCACTCGAAATCAAAAGATACGGCGTTGGAGGTGCAAATGATTTTGCATCGCTTTCACTCCCGGAGATCAAGGCGAAATTGAGTTATCCTTCGAGTGAGCGCATTTTCTTAACGTATGAAGCCTTACGCAAAGGGATGTCTGTTGAAGAACTTTATCAGATGACCAAAATCGGCAGATGGTTTATCAGCCAGATGCAAGAGCTGGTAGAATTCGAGGAAGAGCTAAAGAAGTTCCGGGGCAAAGACCTGCCAGATGAAATGCTTAAAAAGGCAAAGGAAAACGGGTTCTCAGACAGATACCTCGCACAACTGCTGGGTAATACAGAAAAGCAGATACGCACACAACGACTCAATGCGGGAAAAGTGGGGGCGTATGAAGCAGTGCCGGTAAGTGGTGCTAATGCAGCCTATTATTTTTCGACATATAATGCCAAAGATTCTGTTAGTGTATCACCCAGGCGCAAGGTAATGATTTTAGGTGGCGGACCTAACCGTATAGGTCAGGGCATAGAGTTTGATTATACCTGTGTGCACGCTGCTTTCGCATTACGTGAAGAGGGGATTGAGTCTGTAATGGTCAATTGCAATCCCGAAACTGTCTCTACTGATTATGATACCTCCGACAAACTTTATTTCGAGCCTCTGACCATCGAAGATGTGTTAAGCATCTATGAAAAAGAGAAACCTGAGGGCGTAATCGTGCAGTTTGGAGGGCAGACACCCTTAAATATAGCAAAGGAACTCCATGAAGCTGGAGTAAAGATTCTGGGCACAAGCCCTGATAGCATTCATTTAGCCGAGGATAGAGAGCTGTTCAGAGGGATGATGGCAGCGCTCGGTATTCCACAGCCGGAAAGCGGCACTGCACGTTCAGTAGAAGAGGCGCTTGCTGTTGGGAGGAAAATAGGCTTTCCTTTGATGGTGCGTCCTTCTTTTGTGCTGGGCGGGCGCGGCATGGAAGTTGTGTATGACGAGAAAATGCTTTTGGATTATGCAAAAGCGGCGGTAGAAGTTAGCCCCGAATATCCAATGCTAATTGATAAATTCCTTGAACACGCTATTGAGACCGAGGTGGACGCCATCGCAGATGGCGAGGACGTGTATATTGCCGCAGTAATGGAACATATAGAGCTTGCCGGGGTTCACTCTGGAGATAGCGCCTGCGTGATTCCTTCACGTAGTATTTCAAAAGAGAATTTAGCGGAAATAGAGGAGTATACAAAGAAAATTGCCGGTTCGTTTGAAGTAGCTGGACTTATGAACATTCAGTACGCTATCGCAGATGGGAAGGTTTATATATTGGAAGCAAATCCGCGTGCTTCACGAACCGTTCCGTTAGTGAGTAAGGTTACAGGCGTCCCAATAGCCAAAGTAGCAACGAAGGTGATGCTGGGCAAAAAGTTAAAAGACATACTCCAGTTGGATATGGCTAAAAAAGAAGTTCCTTATTTTGGTGTAAAGGAAGCTGTGTTTCCTTTCAATATGTTTCCTGATGTTGACCCCGTCCTGGGACCTGAGATGAAGAGTACGGGAGAAGTGCTGGGTATTGCGTCTTCCTTTGGACTGGCGTTTTACAAAGCGCAGGAATCTGCGGGTATGAAATTACCCACTGAAGGAACAGTCCTGATTTCTGTTGCTGATAAAGAAGATATTCTTGAAGTCGCCACCCGCCTTAATAAGATAGGTTTTAAAATACTTGCAACAAAAGGTACGAAGGCTTTTTTGGATGAAAATGGCGTAGAATCTGATTTGGCAGTAAAACTGCACGAGGGTCGCCCCAATATAACTGATGATATCCATAATGGACGGATACAAATGGTACTCAACACCCCTTCAGGCTGGAAAGGCAAACATGACGATAGCTATATCAGGATAGCCGCTATCCAGCACAAAATTCCTTATATTACTACAACTGCTGCCGCTATGGCTACTGTCGCTGGAATAGAGATGGTGAAGCGTGGGAATGTAGAGGTGAAGTCGGTTCAGGAATATCACAGCGGTCTGTAAGCATAAAATGCTGCTGGTGAAGGAAGCTTTGGGACAAAAATAATCCAATAATGTCGCCTATAAGCGGATAAAGCCGAAAAAATCAGCCATGAGAAGAGAGATACACGAATTGTGTCCCGAAGCCTTGTGCATCAAAGTATTTATATATACAATATAATCTAAATATGATGCACAATGCACATCATTCAAAGTTGTGAGGAAATCCCTTTTGCCGACCCTTCTTCGCTATACGATATTTTGAGGAAGGATGAGGTAAGCGAGGACAAAGCGTCTTACTTATTGGAATCCAGAGAAGGGAGCGATAAATTAGCAAGGTATTCTATTATAGGCTTCGACCCTGCGTTTAAATTCTCGGTGAAGAACGGTATTTTAAAAACGAAGTCTTATGATGCGGTTATCGCCAAAGAGATGAAGAGCGCCGCGAAAAAATATGAAAATAATAATCCGCTAAGCGTGATTAACGCTTTCCTTACTGACCTGAAAATAGTAGGAGAGATAAGGAGAGAAAGATTTATCGGTGGTTTCGTTGGCTATCTCTCATACGATTTCATCCGCTATTTTGTGGATGTCGGAGAGAGCGCGGTTGACACCCTGAAACAGCCGGATTCTGAATTCTTGCTTACAAAAAAGAATATTATCGTGGACCACAGAGCGAAAAAAGCCTTCTTTTTGTGCAATGAATTTTACGATAATCAAACCTCTTTTAAAGGTTTGAATTCTGATCAAACTTCCCTAAAGTTTGCTGCGAAGCGTTTTGATCAAACTTTCCTAAAGTTTGAATTAATGAAAAATTACGAGGATAAAAGAAGTGAGGGAACTTCCTATTCTGCTCAAATATCCGGGTCAGGCGATTTTACGTCAAATATGGAAAAGGAAGAATACGAACGCGGAGTGAGAGCAGCGAAGGAATATATTCGTGCAGGCGATATTATTCAAGTGGTTCTTTCACAGCGACTGGAAGCAGATTTTGATTCTAGCATCGATGGAAATCAGGGTGCTTTCGAGTTTTACAAAAGATTAAGCGAAGTGAATCCGTCGCCATACATGTATTTCCTCGATTTCGCAGAGCGGAAGATAGTGGGGGCAAGTCCTGAGATGCTGGTCAGGGTTGAAGCTGCTGGTCGAAAGGGCAATCGAAGCAGGAAAGTGGAGACCTGTCCGATAGCAGGCACAAGACGGCGTGGTATAAATGAAGAAGAGGATAAGCGGCTGGAAGAGGAGATGCTTAACGATGAGAAGGAGCGAGCAGAGCATTTGATGCTCGTGGATTTAGCCAGAAATGACATAGGAAGAGTATCTGAATTTGGCACCGTTCAGGTTACGAAGTTCATGTATCCAGAGAAATATTCGCACGTGCAGCATATAGTAACGGATGTAGTTGGGAAGCTGAGAACAGGTAAAGACGAGTTTGATGCTTTCGAAGCGACATTCCCCGCAGGAACGGTATCCGGAGCGCCGAAAGTGCGTGCAATGGAGATAATAGAAGAATTAGAGCCAACAAGAAGAGGAATATATGCGGGATGTGCGGGATATTTCTCCTTTAATCGTTCAATGGATACAGCGATAACGATTCGAACTGCGATATTTGAGAAGGGGAAAGTCTATATACAAGCAGGTGCAGGGATAGTTGCTGATTCTGACCCCGAACGTGAGTATAAGGAGACACTGAGTAAGTGTGCGGCGTTATTGGAATGCATGTCAGGAGGTGGTATATGCTCAGTAAAGAGTGGAAAATCCTAAATCCTAAGCACCAAATCCTAAACAAATTCAAATATCTAAACGCAAAATTCAAAACAAACCTTTCTTTAAAAAAGAAAATTTCGACATTGAGCAATTACAAGAGGTGAGAGGAAAAAAATGAATATCCTCGTTATAGACAATATAGATTCATTTGTGTATAACCTTGTGCAATACGTTGGGATGCTGGGTGCCGAGCCGGTAGTGGTCCAGAATAACGTGAATCATAGGTATATAGAGAAAATTGTTATGGAGAAGGAAATAGAGCACGTAATAATTTCGCCTGGTCCGAAGACGCCAAAAGATGGTGGTGTCACAAATGAAGTGATAAGGAGGTTTTGCAATGAAAATAAAAAGATTTTAGGTGTTTGCCTGGGGCATCAGTGCATAGGTTATTTTTTTGGTGCAGGGGTAAGGAATGCAAGAGAAATAAGGCATGGAAAGGTGAGTTTAGTGAAGCATAACGGAGAAAACGTGCTGAAAGGGCTGAAGAATCCTCTTTCCGTGGTGAGATACCATTCCCTGGTGATTGACGATGGTAATGGTAGTGAATCATTACCCGATAGTTTAGAGGTAACTGCGAGAAGTTTAGACGACAACGAGATAATGGCAATCAGGAATCGAAACTACGATATTTTCGGCGTGCAGTTCCATCCTGAGTCAATACTAACGGAGGATGGTCTGAGGTTGATAAAGAATTTTGTGGATATGTAAATATAGATATTGAGCATATTCGAATTTTAGAATAGTTTCCCCCTATTCATAATCTTATTCGGGTCTAAAACCTTAAGGAACCTCTTCCATACTTCGGCAAGATACCCTATTCTCTCCACGGTTGGCTCTATTATCCCTGCATAAGGTCTGAACCAGCCATAGATACCCAGGTCAAGCAACCTCTGGAATTGCTTCCTGTTATAATTCCTTAACTTCTCTCCAAATTCTAAATCGCTTCCATCGTAAAATATATCAAGCTCAAAATAACATAGCTGCCCATGAAAACTATAAATTGGATTAACATAGTAGTGGATATACGCCTCTGGTATTCCGACTTCTAATGCCGTGCGCTCGTGCAATTCATAATACTTTCCAGCTAACTTCAAAGGTCCATACAGTCCTATACAATGATAATTGCCTCTTAACCCAAAAACCATGCAACTCTTCTCCGCGCCTCCCAAACTCTCTTCCTCAAAGGTCCTTTTGAATTCCTCCGGGAAATCCAATACCCCTCCTCCCGATTCTTTTATGTATTCGCTCACTAATTTATCCTTTGCCTCGAATATTTCATCCAAACCTTCAACCAATATGCACGCGACAAATTTTGGAAGTTTCTCATATTCGTAGTCAAAAGTGCCGCAAATACCCTTTAGCCAACTCTGATTGTCAACCAATCTGATACTCGCAGCCAATTCATCGTGCATCAAATTGTGAAGAAAGTTTATTGGTGTGTTTGCATCGTCAAATCCGATGAAGTAAACTTTTCTGTTATCATACAACCTGTAAAGTTTCGCTGTTAATTCGGTCACCACGCCACATGTGCCGGGATGAGCGCAAAAAACACCCGCGAAATCAGGACCCACACCATATCGAAAATAAGGCATCTCGGAAAGAGACCGAGACCCTGTTTTTATTACCTCTCCGTTGGGAAGAACCATCTCATACGACAATACATGGTCGTGACCATCCGCCGCCGCTGTTTGATATATCCCCCGCAGATAATAATTTACCAATACGCTTACTGTAAGCGGCGCATCCGGGAATGCAGGTCGCAACTTATATTTCCTCGTCTTCTCGAGCAACATGCCAAATGTCACGCCGGGCTCCACAGTCGCAGTCTTCATCTCCGGATTTATTTCCACGATACGGTCCATCCTTGACAGGTCTAACAGAATACTGCCTTCATGAACAGGAATGGTCAATCCCCTTACATTTATTCCCGTGCTGTAAGGTATCACAGGTATTTTCTCCTTATTTGCAAGCATTAAAACCTGCCTCACTTCTTCTTTGTTCGCAGGTCGCACGACATAAGCCGGATTTTTCGCAGGAACAAAGTGCCAGTGCTGGTCTCTTGAATACGATGCACATATCGCCGGGTCGTCAGTGGCATTCTCTTCTACTACGATAGCTTGCAATTCCTTTACAAACTCTGAAACTGTTTGATTCATGTTCATCACCCCTCCAAACTCCGATTTACAAGTTCCACAACATCGTAAACTTCCGTTCCTTCTTTTTCCGCCGCTTCCCTCAAATTCCTCTTGCAGAATGGGCATGCACTCACAAGCGCATCAGCGCCGGCTTCCTTCGCCTCTTTTATTCGTTCACCGGCACTCCACAATGCGAAATCATCAAATGCCGACTTCACTCCTCCGCCGGAGCCACAACACCACGCTTGCTCACGTTCCCTCTTCATTTCTTTCACATCCGCTACTTCTTTTAAAACCGCTCTCGGCTCTTCGTATATGCCCAAATCTCTTCCTAAATGACAGGGGTCGTGATAAACCACTTCCATACCCTGCTTCTTCACTTTCATGTCGCCCAATCGTGTTAAAAACTGCGAGGAGTGGACCAGTTCGACACCCATATCGGGATAATTTTTCTCGAATGTCATTAAACATCCAGGGCAGGTGAATACAACGGTCTTCGCACCACTATTTTTTATCTCCTCTATGTTGTGTTCCCTAAGTTCCTTCACATCCCCTACCTGTCCTGTTCTGAGTAAAACCGAGCCACAGCACCATTCATCTTCCATTACCTGATATTTTATCGCTAACTTATCAAAGATTTTCAGCATAGCATCTGCAATTTCCGGCACCCTGTATCTTGCAGTGCAGCCGATAAAATAGAGAACATCCGCCCCGTAGAACGATTTCGCTTCGTATTTATAGTTCTCACCATACGCATTCCTCGTTTCTTTTATCTTTTCCGCAATGTTTTTATGAGTGTCAAGAAACCACCCTTTCTTTACCAATTCTTCCCTCAGTTCCTCAAACAGCTCCGGCAAACTTATTTCCACACTTGTTATCTGCTTGCATTTCTCATAACACGCCCCGCATAGCGTGCATGCATAGACCGCTTTCAATAATCCTTCCGTAGGCTCTGAAATCTCACCTTCTAATATTTCTCTGAAAATCTCTAATTTACCGGGTGCATAGAATGCCTGATAGCCATAAAATCGGCCACTTGGGCATAAAGGTAACCATTCCTCATTCGGGTGAAAACTCGAAATACTGCATAGCTTGCATTTCACACAATGATAAATTGCGCTTAATATCTCTTCTCTTTCCATTTCTCTTTTTTCTCTACCCCTCTGCCTCTTCTTTTACTAGCACTTTATTTTTCAATCTTATGTCCCTCTATCCCCGATATAAGGGATGCCAATCTAATCACGCCAGTATCCTCCTGCTCATTCTCTCATATAAATAAGACATCTCCAAATATTCCCTTAATACTTCTCTCTTTACCTCCCGGAAATATTTTTCATCTCTCATAAACAGGATTTTTCCGTATTTGATTACCTCGAACGGGATATATAAAGGTAGCCGGGAAAAAGGAACAAAATCTAAAATATTCGATGAAAAACTGGACATTTCCGCTTCTAAAAACCTATCTGGATTTTTAAGCATAACTGCAATATCTATATCGGAAATTGGTTTCGTTTTGCCTTTTGCATAAGAACCAAATAAAATTATAACCATCACTTCTGAATACTTCTTTAAATCCTCTACAATTCCATCTATCTCACTTTTCATAATCAAGCTCCAGATTTACCCACATTATGAATTAATATCATAACAAATCTTCCAGAAATTTATACCTCTAACTCCAGTCATGATCTAACTACTTTATCTTTTGTCAACCTCATACAACACCTTCACCCTCAGTTTTGCGAAATCCTCTTTTATATCCACTTTGAAGCCCATCCCGGCGAAGATTTCCTCAAGCTCCGTTTTAACGAATTTCTTTGGTACATCAGAGCCTAAAACCAGAGTGAACGCGTTTTTAGTCGTTTTACTTAATTTAAAGAAATTGCAAGTTTCGAGTCGTTTTAGTATATATTCTGCACGGTAAAGTTTGTGTTTGAACTGCTCCGCATGCGCCTGGCATACTTCTCGATGCAATTCCCAGAACTTCTCTTTCTCAGGATGCGATTCGATAAAGCTCAAGAATAGAAGCCAATGGTCAATGTCCAATATGATATGTTCACCAGCCGAGAGCATCTCGGCATGGGTATAAACTTTCTTATCTTCAATGGATTCGAATAGCGTTTTATGTTTGCTGTAAAATTTTAATGCTTCACGCATTAACTCGCTTTGCGATATTCCCAAATCCTCCTTCATCTTTTTAACTATTTCGAAGGTATCATCATCCATAGCTATCGTGATTCTTTCCGGTGCTTTCATTTCTTCATTAATCCATCTGTTCTGTGTACATATTTGTTTTTCATAATTTTTATGAAAAAATCTCAAATAGTCTTTATATACTACTTTAGATTAGAGAATAAGAATTGATGATGAAATAGGATGTTTTTAGTGATAGTGGTGAGACGAAGATAGATGGACGAAGAGAGGATAGATGAAATAATAGGAAACCATGGAACAGATAAATCGAAATTGATCGGCATATTGCAGGACGTCCAGGCCGAGTACAATTGGTTGCCTCAGGATACACTCAGGCATATCGCTAAACGATTGCGCATTCCTTTGGTCGATGTTTTTGAGATAGCCACATTTTACAAATCATTCAGTCTGAAGCCAAGAGGAAAGCATTTAGTCAGAGTATGCCTCGGCACCGCATGCCACGTGCGAGGAGGACCGAGAATCATGGAGACTGCAGAACGTAGTCTGGGCATCAAAGCAGATGAAACAACCTCGGATTATAAATTTACATTGGAGAGTGTTAACTGTCTGGGCTGTTGCGCGTTAGGACCCGTGATGGTAGTAGATAATGAATATCATGGTAAATTGCCACCGACAAAGGTAGAAAAGATTCTCCGTACGTATGGATACACAGGCTCGGGCAAGGATGGATAAACATGAATAGGATAAAGATAAAATCACCCTTGGATTTAGAAAAGCTCAGACAGGCGATATTGGCTAAAACTGACTCGCAAAAGACACACGTTGCAATATGCGCTGGTACGGGCTGCCTCGCTCTTGGTGCGCGAGAAGTCATCACGGCTTTTAAAGAAGAGCTTAAAAAACGTGGATTGGAGAACGAGGTAGAGATTAGAGAGACTGGTTGCCCAGGGTTTTGTGAAAAAGGAACAATTGTTGTCAGTTATCCCGAAGGGATTTATTATCTACAAGTACAGCCAGGCGACGTGCAAGAAATAGTGGAAAAAACGTTAGTAGAAAAGGAAATTGTCGAACGTTTACTCTATACCGACCCCGTCACTAATGAAAAGGCAATCCCGGAAGATGAAATACCATTCTATAAACATCAAATGCGGCTCCTTATTGGAAATAATATTAAAATCGATCCAAAAAATATCGAAGATTACATCGCTCTCGGTGGCTATAACGCCGTAGCGAAAGCATTATCCGAAATGACCCCGGTAGAGGTAATCGAAGAAATCAAAAGAGCAAATCTTCGTGGTCGCGGAGGCGGTGGTTTTCCAGCGGGAAGAAAATGGGAAACTACACGCAATGCGCCCGGTGAACCTAAATATGTTATTGTCAATTGTGACGAGGGAGACCCCGGAGCGTTTATGGACCGGGCTCTTATGGAGGGTAATCCGCACAGCGTCATCGAAGGACTTATTATTGGTGCGTATGCCACCGGCTCGCATGACGGTTTCATATATGTACGAGAAGAGTATCCCCTGGCTGTGGAGAATACGAGCATCGCCCTCGAGCAAGCGAGAGAATACGGGCTTCTGGGCAGGGACATCATGGGCTCGGGTTTTGATTTTGACGTTAAGATTTTTCGTGGTGCGGGAGCTTTCGTTTCCGGCGAGTCCAGCGCTCTTATGTCCTCACTGGAAGGCAAAGTGGGAGCACCCCAACCAAAATATACGCATACCTCTATAAAGGGGTTATGGAACAAACCTACAAATCTAAACAATGTAGAAACATGGGCTAATGTCCCTCTCATTATAAATAAGGGCGCCGATTGGTTCACTTCGATTGGAACCGAGGAGAGCAAAGGGACTAAAATTTTTTCGCTGGTGGGTAACGTGAATAATACAGGTCTTGTGGAAGTTCCTATGGGCATCACCCTGCGAGAGATAATTTATAATATCGGTGGTGGCGTACGAGATAATAAAAAGTTCAAGGCGGTACAGACTGGTGGTCCATCTGGAGGGTGCATTCCAGAAAGTCTCATTGATACCGCGGTGGATTTTGACGAATTGACCAAGCTGGGTTCCATGATGGGTTCTGGTGGGATGATAGTGATGGACGAGGATACGTGCATGGTGGACGTTGCAAAATATTTCGTTGATTTCCTCGTGGATGAATCATGTGGAAGATGCGTTCCTTGCAGAGAAGGATTGGAAAGGATGAGTGAAATACTTTCTGATATTTGTGAAGGGAAGGGAAAGGAAGGAGATATAGAGTTGCTGGAGGAGTTGTCGGAGGTGATGAAAGATACCTCTCTCTGCGCTTTGGGAAGAACCGCTCCAAATCCTGTTTTAACCACCATACATTATTTCAAAGATGAATATGATGCGCATATAAAAGAGAAAAAATGCCCCGCTCACGTCTGCAAAGTGCTAATAGAATATTACATAGCTGGAGAGAAGTGCACAGGTTGTCTTGCATGCCTCAAAGCATGCCCGGAAGGAGCCATCACCGGTGAGAAGGAGAAGGTGCATGTGATAGCCACGGAGAAATGCAGTAAATGCGGGATATGCTACGAGACCTGTAAATTCGATGCGGTACTTATAAGGTGAGGTGAAAAAAGGATGAAAAAGATGACAATTAACGGTATAGTAGCGCAGGTAGAAGACTACTGGACCGTTCTGGAAGCTTGTAGATTCTACGGGATAGACATACCCACTCTTTGTCATCATGAAGGTCTAAGCCCAGGTGGTATTTGCCGCCTTTGTATAGTGGAGATAGGAAAAGGAAAAAGGGCGAAATTAGTAACTTCTTGTAACTATCCAGTTGAGGATGGATTGGTGGTACGAACGCATTCCGAAAGAGTAATCAGAGCGAGGAAGATGCTGGTCGAGTTATTGCTGGCGAGATGTCCAGGTTCTAAGACGTTACAGGATTTAGCGGCGAAGATGGGTGTGCAACGCGTCAGGTTCAAGGTGAAGAATGAAAATTGCATCCTCTGTGGTCTGTGCGTCAGGATGTGCGCAGAACAGATGGATGCGAAGGCGATAAGTTTTGCGGGTCACGGAATAAATCGCAGGGTAACCCCGCCTTTTGACATAAAATCGGATGTGTGTCGTAATTGCGGCGCGTGTATGTATATCTGCCCGGTATGCCAGCTAAGATGCCAGGGACCAGAACCCCCGAACGTTGTATGTGGAGCATGCATGAACGTCGAGCCAGTTTGTCTGCAAGACAACGAAGATGTTATGTGTTATCTGGATACCTGCGGATGGTGTTTCAAAGTTAAACCCTCATCTTTAAAGAAGAGTGGTTACGGAAAAGAAAAAATAGAGGAGGGATAGGAAAAGATGTCTATGACGAAGATCAATGCGTCTGCGGCAACGCTGACGAAGAACAGGACGGAAGGAGCGGTATGCAGTTTGAGTGGAATGTGCACAACTTGCGTAGATGGCTGTATAGGAATGTGTGAGATAGGGAAGTCCGCTTATAGAGGAGGCGAGGTTATATATCCTCAGCCGTTCGGTATCATTACGGCTGCGGCTGAGAAAATTTATCCGGTTGACCTTTCGCACTTCACTATTTTTGGAACTGCGGTTGGAGCTGAAGGAATAGAGGCGGACAGCGATAAAGCAATCTTTCCAAACGTGAATTTGGAGAGAAAGATAGGCAGGGATAAGGGGCTAAAAGTGAAGCTCCCGCTAATCATCCCCGGTCTTGGCTCGACTGCAGTCGCAAAGAACAACTGGGAGGGCCTGGCGATAGGAGCGGCAATAGCTGGGATACCTTTAACTATCGGCGAAAACGTATGCGGCATGGACGTGAAATCAGAAATAGTTAATGGAAAGGTGTTGCACTCAGAAGATTTGGAGTGGCGGGTAGGGTTATACAAGGAGTGGCAGCAGGATGGTTATGGAGCAATAATTGTTCAAGCCAACGTAGAGGACACAAAACTGGGCGTTCAGGAGTATGCCATCTCTGAGTTGGGTGTGGATACGGTGGAACTAAAATGGGGCCAAGGAGCAAAGGATATTGGCGGCGAAGTAAAAATCGTGGACTTGAAGAAGGCACAGCTATTGAAGAAAAGGGGCTATATCGTCCTCCCGGACCCGACGGATAAAAACGTAATCGAGGCATTTGAAGGCGGTGCGTTCAAAGAGTTTGAGCGGCACTCCCGAGTTGGAATGGTAACGGAAGATAGTTTCTTAAACCGAGTGAAAGAACTTCGGGACTTCGGTGCTAAGTATATATTCTTAAAAACCGGCGCATACAGACCCGCGGATTTAGCAAGGGCGGTAAAATTCAGCTCGAAGGCGGAGATCGATCTCCTGACCGTGGATGCTGCCGGCGGTGGGACGGGCATGAGTCCGTGGCGAATGATGAACGAGTGGGGCATACCCCCGGTAGAGATTTATTCTTTGCTCTACAAGTATCTCGACAGGCTTGCGCAGAGGGGTGAGTTCGTTCCTGACGTTGCAATAGCCGGAGGATTTACCCTTGAAGACCAGATATTTAAAGGACTGGCTCTCGGCGCACCATATTTCAAGCTCGTGGGAATGGCAAGAGCACCACTTGCTGCTGCTATGGTAGGTAAAGCCATTGGTAACTGCATCGCAGGCGAGGAGGAGGAGCCCATTTACATCAAACAATTTGGCGATACCGTAGAAGAGATATTCGTTACTGCACCGGAATTGAAGAGGAAGTTTGGTAAGAGATTCAGTGAGATTCCCACGGGTGCGATAGGTCTTTACACATACCTGCAAAGACTTGCTCAGGGTCAGTGTCAGTTGATGTGCGGCAGTCGTAAGTTCGCATTGGAATACATAACCCGCAATGACATAGCGGCATTGACTAAAGAATCAGCAGAAATCAGCGGTATATCTTATGTGATGGATGCCGATAAAGATGCGGTGAATGAGATACTGAGCAGTTAATTAGCAGGTAGATAGACGGACACTGCCGGAAGGTATTTTGCTTTAAAGGCTGAGGAGGTAAAAGTGTAAAAAATGTTTGAGCCGGAAAAATTTATACAAAAACAGGTTTAGGATATAAGATGCTTGGCGCTTTCATCCTCTGGTTCGGCTGGTTTGGCTTCAATCCAGGCAGCACGCTTTCTGCACACGAACTGCGAATATCAGTAATAGCAGTGAATACCAACTTATGTGCTGCAGCTGCTGCCATGACCGCGATGCTCATAACCTGGAAGAAGTTCGGTAAAGCAGATGTGGTGATGACGGTTAATGGTGCTATTGCTGGCTTGGTTGCGATAACGGCACCTTGTGCATGGGTGGCTCGTGGACAGCAGTTGTAATAGGAATAGTAGCAGGCTTTGTCGTTTGCTATGGCTACTGGTTCCTTGAGCGAAGAGGTGTGGATGATGTCGTTGGTGCAATACCGGTGCACGGCTTCAACGGAACCTGGGGACTGCTCGCACTTGGATTATTTGCAGACGGGACTTACGGCAATTATGAAACTGCTGAACCATTGATTACTGGACTGCTCTACGGAAACGCAGGGTTCTTCGCATGTCAGCTTATAAGCGTGGTTGTGAACTTCGCATGGGCTTTCGGCACTGGCTTCCTGCTCTTCTACTTACTCAAGCATACAGTCGGCATAAGAGTATCGCCAGAAGAGGAACTTGCAGGTCTCGACATCAGTGAGCACGGCGTGATTACGTATCCGGATTTCGTGTACACAGAGCCAGCGAGACCAACGAAGGTAATACGTATGAGTGAAGCGATAAGAGAAAGTGAAAACGAGCCGAAAACAGGAGGTAAAAAGGGATAAAAATGAAAAAAATAGAGGCGATAATAAGACCTGAGAAGCTGGACGAGGTGAAAGCTGCACTGGAAAAAGGAAATCTGGTGAGCATGAACGTAACGGAGATAAGAGGAAGAGGCAGACAAAAAGGTGCAAAGCTCATGTGGAGAGGAGACGAATACCTGATGGAAATGGTTCCAAAGATGAAGATAGACCTGGTCGTGCGAGACGGGGATGTGGAAAAGGTGGTGAAAATCATCAGAGAGAGTGCTTACACAGGGAATATCGGCGATGGGAATAGAGGTGGAATATAGCCATCATGAAGTTGCACCTTCACAGCATGAGATAGACCTCAGATACAAAGATGCGCTGACGATGGCAGATCAGGTGATGACACATCGGATTGTGGTAAAGGAGATAGCGCAGCGATACGGATATTATGCCACGTTCATGCCAAAACCCATCTTCGGCGTGAATGGCTCGGGAATGCACGTGCATCAGTCCTTATTTAAGGGCGACAAAAACACATTCTTCGATCCGAATGACGAATACCACCTGTCCACGGAGGGGAGAGGATACATCGCGGGATTGCTAATGCACGCACCAGAGATAACTTCGGTTGCCAATCAATGGGTAAACTCATATAAACGCCTGGTTCCGGGATATGAAGCACCTGTGTATATCTCATGGGCACGTCGCAACCGTTCTACGCTCGTAAGGGTGCCGATGTATAAGCCTGGAAAAGAGGAAGCGACACGTGTGGAATACCGCAGCCCTGACCCTGCATGCAACCCGTACTTAGCATTTTCGGTGATGCTCGCTGCTGGATTAGCAGGAATAAAAAACAGGTATGAGTTGCCACCACCCACGGAAAAGGACGTTTACCTGATGAATGACGAGGAAAAGGCAAAGGAAGGGATCAAATCGCTGCCCGGAGGTTTGATTGAGGCAATTGCACTGACAGAGAAGAGTGAACTGGTGAGAGAAGCTTTAGGCGACCATGTCTTTAACAACTTCATCACTTCAAAGAAGGTAGAATGGGACAGGTATCGCGTGAACGTAACAGAATGGGAGTTGAAGGAGTATTTAGGAGTGCTGTAATTGCTCAATATCATGTGTATAAATTCTAAACGCTAAACTCTAAATCCGACCTATGAAAAAACTCCTCCGTATCTTCGGATAGTTTATGTTATATTTTTAGATGCCCCGAGAGGGAGAAGGGGGAAAGGGGAAGGAAAAACATCTTTACATCAAACCTTGCATTTCCTTCCGCAAAAAAGTCCCACATTTTGATTTTTATTTCGTCTTCGTTGTCAACCTGAACCAAGAGAAAAACTTCAAAAATAAAGAATCCCAAAAGTAAACCATAACCTTTTTTAAAAGGGTCAAAGCAAAACATTTCTTTTGTGAAAAATAAAAGTGCCCTGCAAACGATAATGATTCATTTATCTATCGAAGGCTATATTATCTTAGGGGGAAAATAAAAATGGATGAAGATATACTCAAAGCGGCTTTGAAAAGTTTTGCGAAAGAGAAACAGCTTCACGGAAAGAACTTTATATGAAAGTAGTGATTGACGTATAATAAATAACATTTGAGTGGAGATGAGATATGGAACACCAAAAAGTTCTGGATATAAAGACAAGAATTGTTTCAGACCCTAAAATCTGCGGTGGAGAACCATGCATTAAGGATACTCGCATCCCCGTGTATGTAATACTGAGCCATCTGGCGGCGGGTGAGGATTTTGATACCGTATTGAAGAACTTCCCCCGTCTCAAGTATGAAGACATCATAGCTTGTCTGGAGTATGCGGCATATTTGGCTACTGAAAAGGCAATATATTCTGGATTGGGGTTTCGTCCCTTTTTGAAACATGAATATTGTGATAAGCCACTCATACGAAGCAAGGCATTAGAATAACTTTTCTCGATTTCTTGTGATAGTGAAATTATACCTGCTCGGCTGTATTCCGATTTAAGTTTTCCAAAAATTTTAGTTTTTACGGTCATTTATTCAGCCGTAAACTTTCACTTATCATAACTAATATTTTTGTTCTTGTAGTTAAAAAAGTGTACTTTGGAATTTATCTATCCCACGCTTTTGAATGCACCCACTTTTATTACCCCTACTTTTCATCACTCCTATCCACTTGTTGGATTCCGCCTTGGTGTAACCCAAAAACGCGGCATTTACATCATGTTTTTCAAATCGTTTGTATGCTTTTATTTTGTCCATGTTGGCGTAGCAGTAAATACATCCATGTGGACATGTGTCATAAGTCCCAATATCTGTACTCTCTGTACATCCGCACTCTTCTCTTGTCGGCTTTTCACGATGTCCAAATCCAGTTTTGTAGAATAGTTTTTCGACAATCTTTCCACTAATACAGTGAGCTTTTTCAATTTTTGAACCGATCAGATAATCGCCGCAACACGAAAACACCTTAATTCTGTATCTGGCTGCAATATCTGCCAATTCATTCGCAAGTTTAATTTTAAAATCTGTATCGGGATTCATAATTTTTATATCATTTTCTTTCTGAAATTTATCAAAATTTCTCTTCACTTTTCCATATTGTATTGCGTAACTAATATAACAACGCTCGACATATCCTTTTAGTTTAGTAGCGATATTCTCGAATGTTTTAAGGTGAAAATCGTAATCCGTACTATCTGAAATCATAATGGGATCGTATCTCCAATTTATGTGCTTTGACGAATACATACTGCTTAATATTTTTAATGTATCGATTGCACGCTCTTTATTTACCACATTGCATTCAAAAATATCAGGTAATCCGGTAATCGTATAATTGAAATAGAACCTGTAGCCCGTATCTTCAATAATCTTTAATTTTTCGATGAACGGGTCGTAATTTTTTGACCAGAAAACAAAGCATATAACGCCCTCAGGTTTTAGGGACACGATATATCGCTGTCCTCCAAAAGGATTAATATAGCCCGCAAAGCCTTCTTTCAATCTATTCATAAACCAGTCCCCGTAAAATGCGGGAATATCTGTTCTACGAGATACTGAAATAATTCTCTTTGAATACATCTCTTTCATAAATTTCAACACGGCTCTATCGTTGACGGCGGCTTAGAAGAAATCGCATAGGTTACCCACGTCACACCTTTAACTTCATTTGTTATTCGCTTACTCATAATCTCCAGCATCTCATAGGGAAGCTTCACGAAATCCGCAGTCATTGCCTCCTTAGACTCAACCACCCTTATCGTAACGATTCTACCTACGCTTCTCGCATCTCCAAGAACACCAGTAGCGACGTCATCGCCCACCATTGCAAACGCCTGCCACACTTTGCCATACCACCCGCTCTCCTTCAATTCCTCCTCGACCACGTGCGATGCTTCACGACATATCCTCAGTTTATCCTCTGTAACTTCGCCTATTACACGAGCTGCGAGACCTGGACCTGGAAAGGGATGCTGGTTTAGTATCTGCGGAGGCATACCGAGTTCCTTCGCCACTTCCCGCACTTCATCCTTATACAAATCATTGATTGGCTCTATCACGTCACCGTGCGACATCCACACGTTTATCCTTCCGCTCTCGCTTTCATTCTCAGTTAACCCCTCAAACAGGTAAGAATATTTAAAGAACAGCTCTGTTCTTCCAAATTCGCTTTTCCTCCCTTCTCCCACTACACCTCCTTTTATATACGCAATCAACTGTGCACCATAACAAATTCCGAGAATGGGTATGTCCAAATCGACAATATCTGAACTGCATCTTGGACTGCCGGATTCGTGAACGCTAAAAGGACTGCCGGAAAGGATAATCCATTTAATCTTACCTGCTCCTTCCTCTCCTTCTATTCCTCTTTTAAGCTCTTCTATGGGTGTATCATACGGGAGGAGTTCCGTATAAACTCCTAATTCTCTACACCTTCTCACAATGAGGTGGCTATATTGCCCTCCAAAATCGAGCACCATTACTTTGTCTTTTTCCTTCTCGGCTTCCCTCTTTTCTATTCTGCTATTTCTGTCTGGCATCGCATGGTCTTTTTCTTGTATTATAACGTGGAAACTTAAAAACCAAAGTGGGCAAAATTTGCTTATGGCTCGCAGAGGAATAAGGTTGCAAATTTTATTATGGGGCTTTTAATGTAACGAAGTATGAAGCAATATCTTCGATTGTCTATCCTTTCTTGCTGAGACTATGGACATAGGTCTTGGGGAAGTGATACGCAAAAGAGGGGGTTATGACCATATTGTTTACGGCGGCGAAGAGGAAAAAGAGGTAAGAATGAATATAGTTGCAGCCGTTGACTCAAAGGAGTTCGAATATGAAATGTCTTTCTGGAAACATGTAATTATCGGAGAAAAATTAGTATTGCAAGAGAAAGGAGAAGAGAGGGCATACTCCTTCGGAACGGATGTGCCTGCACATTCTAATTTCAGGGACTTAAAGAGTACTCCAACACCCATAAAGTTCTATGAATACGTAAAAGGTTGGCGATTTTACAGTTTTGTGCCTTCTACGATGAGGAAAGCTTTGCCGGTGGAAAGGAAAATAGTGGTAGATAGGAGTGGTGAGCGGCTTGCTCAGGTTCTTCATACTATTCTTTCTGACCGTTCTCCATTTTATGAAGAAATAGAGGATGTGCTAAAAAGAGGAAGGGATGACAAAATTGTGTGCGTTGGACAAAGAAGAACTCAAGAAGGCGTTGGAAGAAGAGATACCGCTTGGTGAGCTACTATTTTAGATGATTCCGCATGAGGTATAAAATAAAACTATTCCAACTTCAAAGATTTCACGAACTCGCTTTTTCAAGTTGAAAGGGTTAAATAATAAGAGTTCAAAATTTGTAACTACAAATTGGAGGGCATGTGAAGTGTTGCAAAAAGAGAGTAAGGGAAAGAATTAAGGGGTGGTGATATGATGTCATCGCATGAAAGCGAAGGTTTTTGTTTAGATGAAGAATTGAGATCTCTTGACACCAAGGACTTCTATAATTTAGTACAAAATCTAATAAGGAAAAACCCGGAAGTCAATAGATTGGTTTTGGAGTGGTTTAAAGAGAAAGCAAAGGCTTCAAGAGTTGCGGAAAAAGAAATAACGACTCTAAATGATGAATTATTGATAAAATGCTAAAAGACGAATCAAAGTGGAAAAAGCGTTTTTCCGATTTAAAAGCAGAATTTAAGAATCGCCCTGCATTTCTCGATGAGGTAAGGAAACTATGAATTTAGAAGAGAATGGGTATAAGATTGTGGGTCCTTCTATAACTGGAGTTAGTCCGCGAATGCCAGTTTCCGGTGAGAAAAAGATGAAGATTAGCTGTCTGCTAAAGGGATGTATATACGAAGTAAGTTTCGGATATAATACTAATTTGGGTGGATATACGACATTGATGTCGGATATACTGAAGTTATATGAAATATACTTCACAAGAGGAGTGGTAAGTATATGAAGAAAGAAAAAGTTCAATTATTAATTGCGGGACATTTTACTAAAATAGTACAGAAAGACCGTAAAATACACAATGCATATTTGTTAATCCATTCGGAAAAGCTCGGCATTCACCTGAATATGGCAGAAGGCTCAACTGGTAGTATGCCTGCTAATGCACAGCAACCTTATTTTATTGCCAGCATTGGTAAGTTGTTTACATCTGTTCTTATTGGCATTTTGGTTGAAAAGGGAATGATATCTTACGAAGATACAATCACTCAGTTTTTAGATAATAATCTATTGCACAGCTTGCATATCTACAAGGGGAAGGATTATACAAACAAAATAAAGATTAAACATTTATTGAATCATGCATCAGGTTTGCATGACTATTTCGATGATAAACCGAAACAGGGTAAATCGATGATTGATATAATTTTTGATGAACCATCCCGTTTCTGGACTCCACAGGAAACGATCCAATGGTCTAAAGAGCATTTGAAATCACATTTCCCTCCCGGAAAAGGATTTCATTATTCAGATACAGGGTATCATGTTTTAGGATTAATTATTGAGAAAATAACATCAAGACCTTTTCATGGAGTACTTCAACATTACATTTTTCAGCCTCTTCAGATGAATCACTCGTATTTGGCTCATTATTCTGAATCAATGGTAAAAAGCAACTACCCTGTGGCTGATTTATATTCAGGTAATACAAATGCGACACAGTACCGCAGTCTCAGTATTGATTACGCTGGTGGTGGAATTGTGGCTACATCCGAAGATTTGCTAAAATTCATGAAAGCATTGGTAACACATGAGATTATTAGAGAAGATACTTTTGAGAAAATGAAAGATTGGGCGAAATTTTCTATAGGTATTGATTATGGCTACGGATTAATGAATTTCCGAACCATTCCTCTTTTAATGCCAAAAAAATATAATGTATGGGGAAATGCCGGCTCAATAGGATCTTTTATGTTTTACCATCCGGCAATGGACATATACTTAATTGGTAATTTAAATCAGTTTCGCTACCATAGAAGAGGTATCAGGTTAATGTTTAAAATAATTGATATACTTTCAAAATGTGATTGCAGTTCATGCGTGTTCGGTTAAGTAACCCATCGCTCCATCAACCTCTCCCGCTCAACAGTAGGATCGCATCCTTGACCGAGATAGATGTCG
>JANJFQ010000199.1 GCA_025435355.1 Candidatus Methanophagales archaeon
TTTTTAAGCAGTTGACTTGTGATTTTTGAGTTGCCTAACTTGATGTGACATTACCCTAAAGTGTTGACTTTCTCATCGCTTCTCCCATATCCGCTTAGGTTTTTGGTTTGGCGGGTTTTTCTATGAAGAAAGCAAATTTGCTTATACTCTGAGTGTATATTCTAACATGGTGATGCAAAAATGCCTGGAGAAGACAACGTGATTTATATCGGAAATAAGCCAGTGATGAGTTATGTCCTGGCAGTAGTGACGCAGTTTAACAACGGCTTGAGTGATGAGGTATTAATCAAAGCAAGAGGTAGAGCGATCTCACGGGCCGTGGATACTGCAGAGGTAGTACGGAATAAGTTCATGCCGGGAGTAGAAGTGAAGGACATAAAGATGGGAACCGAGGTACTAACGGGAGAAGGTGGAGATAAGGCGAACGTATCGTCGCTGGAAATAACATTGAAAGCAAAAGCGTAAAGGTATTAGAATGTCTATCTGAGGCGATATATGAGAGAGAGTATAATCAGCCTCTTCTTTTTTCTTTTTGACTCGTAACCGGTGGAAACTACAGGAAATTTTGGTTAACTCCTCTTACGAGCTTCGTCCCTGAATACGTTTATGCATTGTTTCAACAGTTTCTGGGGTTCTTTTGAAATCTCTATATCTTATCGAACAAAAGCACAACTTTTCGAATGAACGTGCAGCTGTGATTGGAGGTGCAAAGCATCACCGAGGTTAAGATTGAAATTATATCGGATCGTGGTGAATGTTAACCAAGAGTGAACACCATCAGATATCTCATTCATATTTGGATGCACATTTGACCAGTAGTTGTGTTGCATTCACGTGATAGGGGGCAGTCCGCGTTCCAATAACAACTACTTTCTGCCCCTCTTTAAAGCCTTGTGGCTGACTACCTGAATAGGTCACCGAGAGTGTAGCTTGTCCGTCGGTAATGTCGAAGAGCATCGAGCCATCCTCCCTCCACTGTGTGGACCCATCGGCAACAGTGGCTAAAATTTGAACATCTTTATCAGTATAGTCGTCATTCCCGGCGACCTCAGAGACGGTTAAGTACGGATTGATGTAAGAGGTAAATGTATCATATGCGAGAATCCCACTGAGAACAATCAAAGCGACAACGATAATATGAACGGGTTTAAATTCCATTTTTCTGTTCCTTATTCTTCCTTATTCTTCCTTATTCACTCCTTCTCCGGCTTCTAAATCTGCTATTCTCTGCTTAAGATAGGCTAACCGTCTATTGAGCCACAAAAAAACGATCAACAAAACCGTCCAGTAAATGGCAGAAACAATGAAGACTTCAAACATACTTCTTTACGCACCTCCTTCTCCTTTTTCGTACAGTAAAGTATTCACGCGATTCTCCAACGACCATACCGTGGATGCTGTCATCATAAGGTATACAAAGAATATTGACGCTGCTAAAAGGTTTAACAATAACGTTGCAAGCATAGGTGAGGTGATCGAAAATCCTGATGAAGTCATTATTTGCGGGTGAAGCGTGGGTAACAGTTGTATCGATAAATAACTCAGAGGGACGGTGGAAAAGGCTAAAATATTGTACACCGCACCTATTACCGCTTTTTTCTCGATGTTCCCGATGGAATGTTTTATAGAAACATAGCCCATGTAGGCGATCCAGAGTACGAGGGTTGTCGTCTCCCTCGGGTCCCAGTTCCAATACGCACCCCACATCGCGTTTGCCCAAATCGAACCGGAGATCAATGCGACAGCACCGTACAGCAATCCTAAAATCGCGGCGATCTCTGCCGTTCTATCGTACGCATGCTTCCTTTTAGCCAAAAAGGCTATACTGGCGATGAGCGACAGTGAGAACGCAACGTAACAGATCCATGCTAAAGATACATGTACGTAGACAATTCGATACAGGTCGCCCATGGTTGCTTCTGGAGGAGCTGCCACATACGCTGCATATGAGGCGACTATGCTCGCGATTATTGCGATGTAAAGGAGAATGTCCCGCTTCATCTTTATTATCCCTTCTTTCGGTATTATAATTAGTCAAAAGAGGTTATAAATATCTTATTCCACCTTGTAAGATTTATTACTAAGCTGAATAGATAGGCAAAGATGCACGAGCCCAAAATTGCAGTGGAACTCTTCGAAGTCTCAAAGAGCTACGGTTACTTACAAGCATTGAAATCCGTGACGTTAACTATAGATAAAGGTGCATTTTTGGCTTTTTTAGGTCATAATGGGGCAGGGAAGACGACACTGTTGAAGATAATCGCAACGCATATCGCACCTTCTTCAGGAACAGTGAACCTTTTTGGGGAGAATGCACTCAAAAACGGAGGCGAAATAAGGAGAAAAATCGGCTTAGTCACCCACATCAGCTTTCTTTACGACGAACTCACTATCAAGGAGAATCTACTCTTTTATGCGAACCTATTCTCAGTGAAAGAAGAGAACTTCCTCGACATAATCGAGTTTTTGGGTTTGAAACAGTGGTATAATGTTCCCGTGAAGCATCTATCACACGGATTAAGAAAACGAGCGGACATCGTGAGGGCGTTGATCCATAACCCTGATTTGGTACTTCTCGATGAACCCTTCACCGGACTGGACACGAACACGTGTGATGTGCTGTTACGCTACTTCAAAAGCCAGAAGGAAAAAGGTATGACCTTGTTACTATCCTCGCATTCGATAGAGTGGACAAAGAAACTGTGCGCAGAGGGAATTGTGCTCGAAAAAGGCAAACTAATCGATAAACGATCATTAAGAGGATAAAATAATGAATGGG